>NZ_JBFUHH010000025.1:0-45287 GCF_056402495.1 Microvirga sp. P4_A5
ATGACCACGATATAGGGCAGCGGCTCGAGATCCATGATCTCGTCCTCGTAGACCGCCTGTCCGGTTTCCTTCTCGAAGCCGGTCTGCACCGTGCGGGTGATGACCTCGCCCTTGGCCTTGGCCTCCGAGACGCGGATGTTGAAGCCGTCGATGTTGCGCACGCCGAGCTTCGACATCTTCTTGTAGCGGTCCTCCATCTCGCGCACCGCCCAGCGAAGCGCGATGATGGCCTTCTTCGGGTCGGTGACGACCGGCGTCAGCAGGTGCGGGATGCCGTCATAGACGGACAATTCGAGCATCTTCGGATCGACCATGATCAACCGGCATTGCTGCGGCGTGAAGCGGTAGAGCAGCGACAGGATCATGGTGTTGATGGCGACCGACTTGCCCGAGCCGGTGGTGCCGGCGACGAGCAGGTGCGGCATGCGCGCGAGATCGGCGATCACCGGTTCGCCGCCGATCGTCTTGCCGAGGCAGAGCGGCAGCTTCAGTCGCGACGCCTTGAAGTCTTCGCTTTCCAATTGCTCGCGCAAATAGACCGTATCGCGAACCTCGTTGGGCAGTTCGATGCCGATGGCGTTGCGACCCGGGATGACCGCCACGCGCGCCGACACGGCGCTCATGGACCGGGCGATATCGTCGGAGAGCGCGACGACGCGCGCGGATTTCGTTCCGGGTGCCGGTTCGAATTCGTAGAGCGTTACGACCGGGCCCGGTCGCACGTGGATGATCTCGCCCTTGACGCCGAAATCGCGGATCACCTTTTCCAGATGGCCGGCTGATTCCTCAAGGATGTCTTCCGTCAGGAGCGGACCCTCGGTGACGGGAGCTTCGGCCAGATAGGCGAGATCCGGCAATTCGTACGTGTCCTCGTGCCGGAGCGCGGAGCGTTCCGATGCGAGCGACGGTGCGGTGGGCACCGTGGCGGGCAGATGGACGCGCACGCGCGCCATATCGGCAATGATCTCGGGAACATGGATGGGGTGCAGCACGACCTGGGGCACGATCGGGACGGGCACGATCGGGACGGGCACGATCGGCTCGGCGGGCGCCGCGTTGTCGTAGAGCCACAAGAAGTCCGCATCGTCGGCGGTAATTGCCTGAACGCTCGCGATGGGTGCGTCCTCGTGGAAGGCATGAACTTCCTCGATGTCGAAGGCGACATCGGGTTCCCGAGCCACAACCTCGACGGGTTCGGCTAAACCAACAGGAAAGCCCGGTCCCGCGTCGAAATCGTCATCCCAGGTCGCAGCCAGCGACAGGATCTCAATGGAATAGCGCCCGCAGAGCCAGCCGAATGAGGCCGTCGCGCGGGACTCGGCGCTCGGCTCCGGCGTCGGCGCAACCACCTGCCGGTGGGACCGGGTCAGAACCGGTGCCCGCCTGTCCTCGGCGGAAACCGGCGGCGATGGCTCGCGCGAGGCATCCTGCAAGGCCTTGATTCTGGCATCCAGGATTTCGCCCTCCCCTCCGGCTCGAGCCGGGCTTCCGAAGACCGACCGAAGTCCGGCGATCCGGCTTGCCACCGGGTTGTCCGGGGTGGCGCCGATTGCGGCCGGGTCCGCGGCCACGTCGCGCGGCTCGAACGTGCTGGTCACGGCCTCCACGATGGCCGAGGCCTTGGCGATGGCGGTAGCCGGATCGGGCGCGACACGACGCGGCGTGCGGCTCGAGCGGACATTCTTGTCGACGGCGAAAGCCTGCCACCATCCGGGCTCGGGGAGCCCCGCTTCCGACCACGGCGTCTTCCAGACGCTCGCCTGCACCTCCTGACGGATCCCGGTCGTCAGGGGCGCGCCGTCAAGCTGCCTCGCGTCGCGGGAAGGCGCGTCCTGGGTGGGCTGGGGGCCGGAAATCGGCAGATGGTTCGGTCGCATGATCTCGAGAGACTCCAAGGGAACGCGAAGACTCACGAGCCGACGCTTGGAGGCACCTTCGCCCCGACAGGTAAAAAGTCGGTTAGGGACGAGCCCCTCATCGGTCCGACCCGCCCATAAATTCGGGCCGGCGGAAGCTGCCGTTGGGGCAAGAATGCCCCCCTCGGGCGACCGCCCAAGAAGGCCGGGCCGGGCCCTGCGGCCCTAGAGCACAGCCTCGATCAGGAAAGGACCTTTGCGGGACAGCGCGCCGGCGAAGAGCTTCACGAACTCCTCGACGGTCGTCGCCCGGCCGCCCTCCACGCCCATGCCCTTGGCAAGGCTCACCCAATCGAGGGCGGGCTCGTCGATGTTGAGCATGCGTCGGGCGTTGCGGCCGAATTCGTTGACGCCGACATTCCTCATCTCGCCGTGCAGGATCGCGTAGGTGCGGTTGGAGAACACGATGGTGACGATGTCGAGGTTCTCCCGCGCCTGGGTCCAGAGCCCCTGCACGGTGTACATGCCGCTGCCATCGGCCTGCAGGCCAATGACCTTGCGGTCGGGACAGGCGACCGCGGCCCCTGCCGCCAGCGGCGTTCCAATGCCGATCGCACCGCCGGTGAGCGAGAGATAATCGTGCGGCGGCGCGTTGTCCGAAAGCGCGAAGAAGCGCCGCGCGGAGGTCAGCGACTCGTCGCACACGATGGCGTTCTCGGGCATCATCCGGGCAACCGCGATGGAGATCGCATCCTCGGTCAGCGCGCCACTCGGCAGAATCTCATCGTCGGACGGCAATTTCGGCGAACTCGACGCTGCGCCGGCCTTGGCGCCCAGTTCGTCCGCCAGCCAGGCGAGCGCCTCTTTGAGGTCCTGGCCCGGCCGCGCCAGTTCGAGGATTTCGCAATCGTCGCGGGTCAGGATACCCGGCTTGCCCGGATAGGCGAAGAAGGCGACGGGGGCCTTCGCGCCGACCAGGATGAGGACGTCGATGTCCTGCAGGGCCGCCACCGCCTGATCGACGGGATAGAGCACCTTCGTCACCGAGACGCGACCGGCGCCGCGTTCGATGCGGCCGTTCGACGTCTGCGCCAGCAAACGGACGCCCGCCGTCTCGGCAATGCGGCCGGCAATCTCGAGAGCATCCGCCCGCAGCGCGCGGCCGGTCATCAGAAGCGCCGTGCGCCGCCCCGCTTTGATGGCCTCGACCGCATGGCGCATGATGTCGCCATCGATCGCTTGCGGCTCGGGCAAAACGGCGCGCGTGACGGGCGTGTCGGCGATCTCGCCCCAGGCGGCGTTCGCGGGCAGGATCAGCGTTGCGACACCCGGCAGCGACATGGCGGCCTGGTAGGCCGCGGCCGTATCGGGCCCGACGCTTTCGGGATCGGCGATCCGTCGCACCCATTGCGACATGGGGCGCGCGAGGCTTTCGATATCGCTCGTCAGCGGCGCGTCGTGCTGGAGGTGATAGGTCGCGTGATCTCCCACCACGTTAATCATCGGCGTGCGGGCGCGCCGGGCGTTGTGGAGATTGGCAAGGCCGTTTGCGAGCCCCGGCCCGAGATGCAGCAGGGTCGCCGCCGGCTTGTCCGCCATCCGCGCGTAGCCGTCGGCCGCGGCCGTCACGACGCCTTCGAAGAGGCCGAGGACGCAGCGCATCCGGGGCTTGCGATCCAGCGCCGCCACGAAATGCATTTCCGACGTGCCGGGATTGGCGAAGCACACATCCACGTCATTCGCCAGCAACTCGTCGCAGAGCCGATCCGCACCGTTCATCATGTTCTCGTTTCGTGTTTGCAATCGATCGTCAGACCGTGGAGGCGACCGCATCGCGCTTGCGCGCGTAAAGGTCAAGTCTTGCCTGAAGGCGCGGGCGGATTCCGTATCCTTCCCGGAAGCGCGTGAAATCCGGCACCGTCTCTGCAAAGTGGCAGGCCGCGAGGTGGCCCGGTCCGATCTCCCGAAGCGCCGGCACGTCCTGACTGCACACCGGCTGCGCCAGCGGACACCGGGTGTGGAAGCGGCAACCGCTCGGCGGGTTGAGCGGGCTCGGGATATCGCCGCCCAGGGTGCGCGAGGCGCTCCGGCGGGTCGGATCCGGCTCGGGGGCGGCGTTGAGCAGCGCCTGTGTGTAGGGGTGGCGCGGATTGGCGTAGAGCGTCGCCTTGTCGGCGGTCTCGACAATCTGACCGAGATACATCACGGCGACCCGGTCCGACACGTGTTTGACGACCGCGAGCCCATGCGAGATGAACAGATAGGTCAGGCCGAATTCCCGCTGCAGATCCTTCAGAAGATTGATGATCTGCGCCTGGATCGACACGTCGAGCGCGGAGACCGGCTCGTCGCAGACGATGAGGCGCGGCGATACGGACAGCGCCCGCGCAATGCCGATGCGCTGGCGCTGTCCGCCCGAGAATTCGTGCGGATAGCGCGAGGCGTGATAGGGCGCGAGATCGACGAGGCGCAGCAATTCGCGGACCCGGTCGCGCCGGGAGGCCCYGTCGCCGACGTTGTGCACGACCATCGGCTCCGCGATGATCTCCTCCACGGTCATGCGCGGATTGAGGCTCGCATACGGGTCCTGGAAGATGATCTGCATCTCGCGGCGCAAGCGGCGCAACTCCGCGCGCGGCGCATGGGTAATGTCCTGCCCGTCGTAATGGATCGATCCGTCGCTGGGTTCGATCAGCCGCATGGCGAGGCGCGCCGTCGTGGACTTGCCGCAACCGCTCTCGCCCACCACGGAGAGAGTCTCTCCGGGCATCAGCTTGAAGCTGACGCCGTCGACTGCCCGCACCGTCCCGACCTGTTTGCGCAGAACGAGGCCCTTGCGGACGGGGTAGAGTTTCTTGACGCCCTTCAGCTCCAACAGCGGCTTGGTCATGCATGTTCCTCCAGCGGCGCGTTCCAGCAGGCAACCGAATGCGAGCTGGAGATTTCCGCGAGCGCGGGCTGGCTGGCGCGGCATTCATCGTCGGCGAAGGGACAGCGCGGGTTGAACCGGCATCCGACCGGCAGGCGAAACGGCGGCGGCACGACGCCCGAGATGGCCACAAGTCGATCCACGTCATCCTCCATGCGCGGCATCGATCCGATCAGACCGATCGTGTACGGGTGTTGGGGATCGTCGAAGATGGCGCCCACGGGCGCCCGCTCGACGATCTTGCCCGCATACATCACCGCGACGTCGTCGGCGACCTGCGCCACCACGCCGAGATCGTGGGTGATCAGAATGATCGCCATGCCCGTCTCGGCCTGCAGGTCCCGGAGCAGGTCGAGGATCTGGGCCTGAATGGTCACGTCGAGGGCGGTGGTCGGCTCGTCGGCGATCAGCAGATCGGGTTCGCAGACGAGCGCCATGGCGATCATCACACGCTGGCGCATGCCGCCCGAGAGCTGATGCGGAAACTCGTCGAAGCGCCGCTCAGGCGATGGAATCTGCACTTTCCGCAGCGCCTCGATCGCCTCCGCGCGCAATTCCCGTGCGGAACCCTGGCGATGGGCGCGGATCGCCTCGATGATCTGGAAACCCACGGTATGGACCGGGTTGAGGCTCGTCATCGGCTCCTGGAAGATCATCGAGATGCGATTGCCGCGCATGTCCCGGATTTCGGCCGGCGAATATTTGAGAATATCCGAGCCCTGGAACAGTATCTCCCCGGCGGCGATCCGGCCGGGCGGCGGCACGAGGCCCATGATGGACAGGGACAACATGCTCTTGCCGCTGCCGCTTTCCCCGACGATGCCGAGAGTCTTCCCCCGCTCGACGGTGAGCGAGATGCCATCGACCGCCTTGATCGGCCCGTTGCGGGTTTGAAAGCCCGTGGTAAGGCCCCGAATGTCGAGAATGGGTGCGCTCATGCGATGACCGTCAAGCAACGGGGAACGTCAGCGGCGCGTAGTCGGTCACCGGGCGATTGCACCAATCCCGGGCGGGTGCCGCCGCCTCTGTCCGCTTCTGCGCCTCGTGCAGCCGCGCGGCGGCCGCGGGATAATCGAACGCCAGGACCTGTCCGTCCTCGACGACCCGACGGCCATCGACGAAAACGGTGCGAACCGCCCGTTCCGCCGCGGCGTAGATCAGGCTTCGCACCGGATCCCGGCCCGGCTGCATCATCGGGTGCTTGATATCGACCATCACCATGTCGGCCTTGCAGCCTTCGGCGAGGCGCCCGATATCGTCCCGCAACAATGCGCGGGCACCCCCGATGGTAGCGGCGTCGAAGATGTTCGTCGTCGTCACGGTGCGAGGATTTTCCGCCATGAGGCGGGCCACATAGGCGACGGAGCGCATCTCCTCGAGCATGTTGTGCGGATAGGTGTCGGTGCCGATCCCGATATTGACGCCGGCGCGCAGATAGCGGCCGACATCCTTCAGCGCGATACCGCGGCGCAGGAAAACCGTCGGGCAATGGGCGACCGTCGTGCCGGAATCGGCGAGCAGCGCCAGATCGCTGCGGCTGTGCCAGGCGTTCCGCGCATAATCATCAAGGAAAATTCCGTGCCCGACGATGCTCGTGTCGCCCAGGACGCCGAGTTGATCGAGCCACTGAATCGGGGTCACGCCGTGGCGGCGCGTGATCTCGTGGAATTCCACGGTCGATTGCGCAGCGTGGATCTGCCACGGCAATCCTCTCCTCCTTGCTTCGGCGTGGCTGTCCCGGATCAATTCCGGCGTGCAGGTATCGATCTGCGACGGCGCGACCATGCCGCTCAAGCGACCGCTCGGATGAGCCTGCGCCGTCTCGATGAGCGCAAGCGCGTCGGCCATGGCCTTCTCGCCCGCTTTCGCATCCCACTCATATTCGACCAGATAACCGTTGCGCGTGAACCAGCGAGCCGAGCGGAACATCGGCGCCAGACAGATGCGCATCCCGCTCTCGACCGCGAGATCGAGCCAGGCCGGATGCGCGCCCGACATGTCGGTCAGCGTCGTGACGCCAGAGAGCATGAGTTCGGAATAGCCGACACGGACGCAATCGGCGACCGCGTCCGAGTCGGGGCCGAGGATGGCCATGTATTCGTAGAGCGATGAATTGTAGAGCGCCGGCGAGCCGAGTTCATCGAGGAAACCCTTGTTGATGGGCTCGCTCGCCGGGTGCGAGTGAATATTCACGAGGCCGGGCATGACCATGAAGCCGCGTCCGTCGATGGTTTCGTCGGCGGGGCCCTCATAGCCCCGCCCCGCGAACACGATGGCACCGTCCCGGAATGCGACATCCCCGTCGGGAATATAGGTGTGCCGGCTTTCATCGGCGTCCCAACCGACGACGAAGGACGCATTCCGGATAACGGTGGTGGTGGTCATGATGGCCTCGTGAATGTTGGTTCAGCGCTTGAGCTTGAGATCGAGACCCTTGTAGAGGCCCGCCCCGTAGAGACCGTGCGGCTTGGCGCCTTCGACACGCTCGCCGGAGACCAGCCACATGGGTTCTGACACCAGTGGTACCCAGACATTGGCCTCGGTCAGCTGGCGCTGCACGGCGCCGTTGGCCTGAACCCGCGTCGCCTCGTCCGTCGACGTGGTGGACTTGGCGATGAGCGCGTCGGTTTCCGGGTTCTTCCAATTCATCCGGTTGGGCGTCGGAGCCTGGGTGCTGCGGAAATAGAGGTTCAGGGCCTCGTTGGCAGTGACGGCCGGATAGGACATCAGGAAGGCGTCGAATTCCTGCGTCGCAAGCTTGCCCCAACCGACGGTCGCATCCCAAAGCTGGATGTTCATTTCGATTCCGACCTTGCGCAGGTCCGCCTGCATGGCCTCCGAAATCCGCGGGTTCGTCGCGTTGCGCAAACCGTAGACCAGGAAGGACGCTTTCTTGCCGTCCTTCTCGCGGATGCCGCCGGCGGCGACCTTCCAGCCGCTGTCGTCGAGCAACTTGGCCGCGGCCGCCGGGTCGAATTTCGGCATCAATTCGGCTGATTTCTTGTCGAAATCCAGAATGCTCGGATTGAGCAGCGAATGGAGGGCCGTGCCCTTGCCGAAATAGACCGCCTTCGCGATGGCGTCCCGGTTGATCGCCATGTTGGCCGCGCGGCGGATGGCCTCGTCGCTGACCACGGGCTTGTCGACCTTGAAGCCCATGAAGGCGTCATAGACGTAGTTCTTCTGCTGCTGCACCTGGGTGCCCGGAACGCGCTGCATCGTGTCGATGGCGATGTAGGGCATGTAATAGGTGATGTCGGCCTGCTTGGCCTGCATGGCGGCCATCAGCGTGTTCTGCTCGGGAATGACCTTCCACACGATCTGATCGATCTGCGGCTTCGGATCCTTGTAGATGTCCGGACCCCAGTTGTAATGCGGGTTCTTCTTCAGCACGACTTCCTGGCGCGGAGTCCAGCTCACCCAGCAATAGGGCCCGGTGGCGTTGAAGCCCTGCACGCCGAAATTCTCGCCGAGCTTTTCGACCGTGTTCTTGTCGACGACCGACGCGAAAGAGAG
Source organism: Microvirga sp. P4_A5 (assembly GCF_056402495.1). Classification (NCBI taxonomy): domain Bacteria; kingdom Pseudomonadati; phylum Pseudomonadota; class Alphaproteobacteria; order Hyphomicrobiales; family Methylobacteriaceae; genus Microvirga; species Microvirga sp. P4_A5. Next base: position 8,302 of record NZ_JBFUHH010000025.1, read on the forward strand.
GCCGAGCTGGGCCAGGAGATCGCTGTAGGGCTCTTTCAGCTCGTACACGACCGTATAATCGTCAGTGGCCCTGACGTCCTTCAAGGGACCGGCCCGGTTGGCAACGGGCGAGCGGCTCGCCGGGTTGGTCCAGCGCTTGATCGAATAAACCACGTCCTCCGCCTTCATGGGACGGCCGTCGCAGAACTTGACGTCCTCACGCAGCTTGAACGTATAGGTCTTGCCGTCGGGCGAGATGTCCCACGACTTGGCGAGCAACGGGCGCACCGTCTTCATGTCGAAATCGATGGCCACCAGCGTGTCCGCCAGCATATAGGCGACTTCGGCGGCGGATGTGGCGGTCGAGCGGATGGGATCGTAATTGTCGGCGTCGATGACGCGCAGGATCACGAGCGGGTTCGGCTGCTGCGCGATGGCCGGCACGGCTCCGATGCCCAGGGCGGCGGTTCCGGCGATGAGCGCCGATTTCAACGATGGATGCATAGCTCTCTCTCTTCCCTCTGTGAGTTGGTTATTTGTGGAGCTTCGGATCGAGCGCATCGCGAAGGGCGTCGCCAAGGACGTTGAACGCGAGAACGACGATGAAGATGAGCAGGCTCGGCAGAACCGAGACGTGCGGCGCGAAGAACAGGAAGTTGCGCCCCTCGGAGGCCATGGCGCCGAGTTCCGCCGTGGGCGGCTGCGCGCCCAGGCCGATGAACGACAGGGCGGCGCCCAGAAGAATGACCTGCCCGAACCGCAGCGTCACGAAGACGAAGATCGGCGACAGGCAATTGGGCAGCAGATGCTTGAGGATGAGCCGCGCATCGGTCATGCCGAGGGATCTCGCACTCTCCACGAAATCCTGCTGCAGCACGACGATCGCGGCACCGCGCACGACGCGCGCCATCAGCGGCACGGTGGCGATCGAGAGGGCGATGATCACCGAGGTGAGCCCGGGACCGAAAATCGCCGCGATGGCAAGCCCGAACAGGATGGCGGGAAAGGACAGCAACACGTCCATCAGCCGCATCAGGATCCCCGACGCCCGGGTGTAATACGCGGCGGCAAAGCCGATCACGCCGCCGATGCTGCAACCGAAGATGACTGACGTGAACCCCATGAACAGCGTCGTGCGCAGGCCGTAGAGCAGCCGGGTGATCATGTCCCTGCCCTGCCCGTCGGTCCCCAGAAAATCCTCCAGCCCCGGCGGTTTGAGCATGCTGGCAAGGTCGCCGCCGTAAGGATCGCTCGGCGCGAGCCAGGGTGCGAACAAGGCCCCCAGCAAGACCAGCACGACGGTCACGAGCGCCACGCAGGCGCTGGGCTCCCGGGCGAGAAGCCAGAGCACTGACGGACGGCGTGCGTCGTCGGCGGGTTGCGACACGGCGACGTTGGACATAGCGGCGCTCTCGCTCATGCGCTCCTCACTCTCGGATCCAGCACGGCGTAGAGGACGTCGACGACGAGGTTGACGATGATGAACCCGAGCGACAGGACGATGATCGTCCCCTGCGCCATCGGGAGATCGCTCGACAGGATGGCGCCCACCGCGAGACGTCCGATTCCCGGCCAGCTGAAGACGGTCTCGGTGACCACCGCGCCTCCGAGCAGAAATCCGATCTGCAATCCGATGAGCGTCACGACCGGGACGAGAGCATTGCGCAAGGCGTGACGCGAAACGACCTGGCGCTCCGGCAAACCCTTCGCGCGGGCAGTCCGCACGTGATCGGCGCCCAGCACGTCGAGCACGGACGAGCGCGTCATCCGCGCGACCGGCCCAACGAAAACCCCGCCGAGCGTCAACGCTGGCAACACGATCGCCCTGATGCCCTCCCAGGTCCAGAGCGGTCCGCCCCGTCCCGTGAACGGGAAGATCTGGTATTGGAAACCGAGGAGCCAGATCAACACCAGGCCGAGAAAGAACACCGGGATCGAAACGCCCGCGACGGAGGCGGCCATGATGGTCCGGTCGAGCAGCGTTCCGCGGTAATAGGCGCCGATCGTTCCCATCAGGATACCGAGCGGTATGGCCCAGACGAGCGATGCCAGCATCAGTTCCAGCGTCGGGCCCACAGTGGCGCCGAGTTCCTGCGTCACCGGCACATTGTTGATGATGGAAACGCCGAGATCTCCCTGCACCAGCTTCCCGATATAGATCAGGAATTGTCGCCAAAGCGGCTGGTCGAGTCCGAGATCGCGGCGGATCGCCTCGATGACGTCCATCGTGGCGGTGGGCCCGGCGCGGACGATGGCCGGGTCCGTGGGCACCACCTGCATCAGCACGAAGCCGAGCAGAAGCACGCCGAAGAGCACGGGAATGGCGAGCAGGAGGCGCTCGGCGGTGTGTCGCAACATCGATGCGGCCTATTCGGCTGCGCGAGCGAATTGGCCCGCGCGATCGAACACCACTTCGCCGTTCAGAATCGTCATGTCGCAGCGAACGTTCATCTCGAGCTCACCCGGATCGCAGGCGAAGATGTCCTGCGACAGGATGGCGACATCGGCATATTGGCCCGGAACGAGCCGGCCCATGCGATCCTCGGCGAATTGCGTGAATGCGCCGCAATAGGTGTAGGCATGCACCGCCTCCTCCATGGTCAGGCGCTGCTCGTCCCCGAGGACGGTGTGGTTTTTCGATTGGCGGGTCACCATGGTGAAGAGGTTCTTGAAAGGATCCGTGTTGCAGACCGGCGCATCCGAACTCGCAGCCGGATGGAGGCCGGCATCCAGCCATTTGCGCATGGGATAAGACGCGTCGGTGCGCTCCTGTCCGACATTGCGGATGTAGAGGTCTCCGAACTCGTAGATGAAGAGAGGTTGCGGCACCGGATCGATCCCGGCAGCGACCATCCGCTCAAGTTGCCCGTCGGTCAGAAAGCCGCAATGCTCGATGCGATGGCGGCGGCCGGCGATGGGATTGTCGGGCGTACCGGCATTCTCGATCCCCGTGAGCACCTGCTCGATCGCCGCGTCGCCGATCGCGTGGATCGCAAGCTGATAGCCGAGCCCGTGATAATGCGCGAGCGCGCGGTGCATCTCCTCATCGGTGAAGCAGAAGATGCCGCGATTCTCGGGATCGCCGACGAGATAGGGCTCGGTCATCGCAGCCGTCAGGCCGCCCGCGCTGCCATCGCCAAAAACCTTCATGGCGCCGTAGCGCAGGATGCCGACCTCGCGGCCGAACCGGTAGCCGGCCGCGTGCGCCTCGTCGCCGATGCCGTCGGGATTTCCGTAGATGCAGACCCAGGTGCGGACCGGAAGGCGCCCCGAGTCCGCAGCCTCTTCGTAGGCCGCGATCTCCTCCATCCCGGCGAGCATCCCGACGCCCGCGTCCATGACGCTGGTGAAGCCCTGCGCGAGCATGTACTGGCCGGCGGTTTCGATAGCCCGGATGAGCTCGTCCCTGGTCGGTTTCGGCATCGCGTTGACGATGGGCCGCATGGCGAGTTCGGCCAGCAGCCCCGTCAGCGTGTTGTCGCGGCGCTCGATGAGGCCGCCATCCGGACTTGGCGTGTTGTGGCCGATGCCGGCCGCGCGCAAAGCCTGCGTATTCGCAACGCCCACATGTCCGCAGGTGCGCTTGATGTAGACGGGATTGTTCGGTGCGATCCGGTCGAGTTCCTCGATGGTCGGATGACGTCCCTCGGCCAATTCGTTGTGATCATAGCCGCGACCGGTGACCCATTCGCCGGGCTGCTTCGTCTTCACGGCGTCCGCCAGCCGCCGACAAATCTCCCCGACGCTGCGCACGCCTTCCTCGACGCGCAGATTGACCTCCGTCATCGCAATGCCAACCGGGAGCAGATGCATATGCGCATCGTTCAATCCCGGAATCGCGACACGGCCAGCCAGATCGATCACGCGTGTCCGCGGCCCGCGCAAGGCATCGATCTCCGCGCCCGTTCCTGCCGCGAGCACACGTCCATCCCCGATGGCGAGGGCCTCCACGAAGCCGGTGTCCAATCCGGTAAAAACGCGGCCTCCCGAAATGATGATGTCTGCTTGCGACATGGTAACTTTCCGTCCTCTGGGCACCCGCGAAAGGCCCACTGATGATTTCGTGCTTGTGGCGATACGGCGAAAATCTGCTTCGTCCGCAGGGCGGTTCCCGCGGTTGCGATCCGGCCTTCCGGCGTTGATCTATCGAATTCGCCGGACAGGTCGCGGTGTCCGCACCCATGACCGGACGTATTGCATGAAAGAATTTCCCCGTGCCGATATTAATGTTCCCTAACGTCAGCTTTGCTCAAGATTTTGAGCATAGCAATCAACCGGGAGTAGAACGAGCTCGACAAAGCCCGAACCGACCCGTTTTGCCCTGCAAATCAGCTTTTCGATGAAGATCTAGGCGACATCCTGCGTGCGCGAGAGGCAGATTGGCGGCCTCAAGGCACTGGTCTGCCCAGTCCCGGCGTGTATAGAATATTGAGCAACCTGCTTCTCTTGAATCGCCCCATGTGCAGACAATCCATCCCAGGCCGTCAGGGAACGCTCGAATGACCAAAGCAACCGCCGCCCTCCTCAGCGCGCTTGGCGCCGACGTCGTGAGAACCGGCCCCGATATCCCGGCGCGAAACCATGCGGACGCAAGCCAGCAGGCTCCGGTGTCGCCCGCGGTTCTCCTTCTTCCCCGCAATACCGAGGAGGTCTCGGCCTGCCTTCGAATCTGCCATGGACTCGCCCAACCGGTCGTGGTGCAGGGCGGCATGACGGGTCTGGCGGGGGGCGCGCACCCTCAGCCGGGAGAAATCGCCCTGTCGCTCGAGCGGATGGTCGGGATAGAAGAACTCGATATCGACAGCGGAACGCTCACGGCGTTGGCGGGCACACCGCTCGAAACCGTCCAGGCGGCGGCCGAAGCGGCGGGCCTGATGTGCGGGATCGATCTCGGCGCGCGCGGCACCTGCACCATTGGCGGCAATGTAGCGACCAACGCCGGAGGCAACCAGGTCCTTCGCTACGGCATGACGCGACACAACGTGCTGGGACTCGAAGCGGTGCTGGCGGACGGGCAGATCGTGCGTTCGCTAAACAAGATGATGAAGAACAACGCCGGCTACGACTGGACGCAGCTTTTCATCGGCAGCGAAGGCACGCTCGGCGTCGTCACCCGCGTCGTCGTGGCCTTGCACCCGCGCCCTCGGGGCATTCAATCGGCCCTCTGCGGCGTGGCAAGTTTTTCCGACGCGTTGACCATCCTGCGGCGTCTCGATTCCGTGCTGCCCGGTCGCCTTCTCGTCTTCGAGGCGATGTGGCGGGAATACATGGAGGTGGCGACGAACAGGTGCGCCATGAGCCGTCCCTTCGCCGACAAGCACGAAATCACGCTGCTCATCGAAGCCGCCATGGGCGACGATCCCTCGGGCGAAGAGCTGTTCGCCGAGACGCTCGCCGCCCTGATGGAGGACGGTTTCCTGAACGACGCGCTCATCGCGCAGTCTGAAGGGGACAGAAAGCGGTTCTGGTCCTATCGCGAGGCCGTATACGAATATGGTCGCGTCTTGCCCAAAGGCCCGCAATACGACGTGAGCATTCCCCTGCCGCGAATGGCCGAGAGCGTTGCGCTCCTGCGCGAACGGATCGCCGCTCGCTGGCCGGACGCGCTGCCCATCGTGTTCGGCCATGTGGCCGACAGCAATATCCACATCGGCGTTTACGACCCCGGCTATGATGAGGAAATGGGATTGGCAATCAACGCCGTCGTGTATGGCATCGTGTCGGAATGCGGCGGCAGCGTTTCGGCCGAACACGGCGTCGGCACGCTCAAGCGGCCCTATCTGAAGTTCAGCCGCACTGAACCCGAACTCGCCCTCATGCGCTCCATCAAACACACCCTCGATCCCCTGAACATCCTCAACCGGGGTCGCGTGCTCGCCGAGTGAAGCGACACGACAGACCGAGAGCGACGCCGAACGATTGGACAAGCAGATGGATTTCGATGTTGGAGCGCGGCTGAAGGAAATCAGGACCGCGGCGCGCCTTTCCCAGCGCGAACTGGCCATACGCGCGGGGGTGACGCACGGCCTCATCGCAATGGTCGAGCAGAACAGGAACAGCCCCTCCATCGCCTCGCTGCGCAAGATTCTCGGCGGCGTCTCGATGACGATGGCGGATTTCTTTCAGGAGGAGACCCGCGAGCAAAGCAAGGTCTTCTTCGGTCCCGGCGACCTCATCGACCTGACCTCGAAGCTGAGCGACATCAACAAGCAGAAGAACAAACGGATGACACTCCGGCAGGTCGGCAATTCCCGCGAGCACGGATTGCAGATCCTGCACGAGCGCTATGAACCCGGTGCCGACACGGGCTCGTCAATGCTGGAACACAATTCCCACGAGGGCGGGATCGTCATTTCGGGAGCGCTCGAAATCACGGTGGGCGACCAGATCCAGATCCTGCGCGCCGGCGACGCCTACCTCTTCGACAGCCGGATTCCGCACCGCTTCCGGAATGTGGGGGAAGAAGTCTGCGAAGTCGTCAGCGCGTGCACGCCGCCATACCTCTAGGTCGCGGAATACGGACAGAGACTATGGGACGAGAGGTCGAGCGGCTAGCTAGTCTCATGATAAAGCGCTTGAGCTCCGATGGCGAACTCGCATTATTGCGGCTGCATGACCTGAGACGAACATTTGCGACCGAATGCACTGGCTATCATTCAACCTCAGATGCAATTCAGAACGGTGTGCTTGACCAACGAGCGTGACGGGTCCTTCATGACTTCGCCTTGTCGCGGACGGGTTGCTAAGGAAATGTAATTACGTCTTCACAACAGCTTTGCGGAAAATCTCGACAGCATGAACCTTCGATTTGTGGAAACCTTCCTTTGGGTGGCGCGCCTTGGCAGCTTCAGTGCTGCTGCGGAGCGGCTCAACACCACGCAGGCTGCCGTTTCCAACCGGATCGCCACCCTCGAACGGGATCTTGGCGTGCGCCTCTTCGACCGAGACGTGCGCAGCATCCGGCTGAGCGCGGTGGGCCAGCAGGCAGTGAGTAAAGCGGAGGAACTCGTCCGCATCGCCAACGCATTCCGTGAAACCGTAGGCGATCCGACATCATTGCGGGGCCTGATCCGCATCGGCACCATCGACTCAATCGTGCACGCGTGGCTCCCACAACTGATCGAGAGGATTCGCGAACGCTATCCAAGCGTGGCAATCGATCTCAATACCGATACAAGCCTGAACCTGGGGCGCGAGGTTGCGGACCGTAAAATCGATCTTGCGTTGATCATGGGCCCCGTTTTGGCTCCGGATCTCATCAATCTCGATCTCTGCACGTTCGCCTGCACGTGGCTGGCAAGCCCCAAGCTCCAGCTTCCGAGCGGCTGCTTGAGCGTCGCCGAGATCGCCCACCATCCGGTTCTCGCCTATTCGAAGGACAGTCTGCCGCATCACCGCGTGCTAAGACTGCTGGCGGATGCCGGAATTGAAGACCCTACGATCTACAATTCGAATTCGCTGTCGACAATCATCCGGCTCGCCAAAGATGGAATTGGCGTCACGCCGCTACCCACGGTCATTGTCCGCGACCAGCTTGAAGCCGGCAGTTTGGTCCAGTTGAATGTGAAACCCGCATTCCCACCGCTGGTCTTCCACGCCATCTACTTCGATCACCCCGACAACCTCATCTCAGCCGTGGTTGCGCGTATGGCGCAGGACGTTGCACATAGTTTCTCGGAAGCGCAGACTGACGGCGCGTCCTGGTGAACACCAGAGCCAAGCCATAACGTTACGTGTGCGGTGCGAAATACTAAAACTTGGGCTCCAGCAAAAGTATTTCGCGTTTGTACAAGTACCTCTCCGAAGGCTCTTTTCGCTTCCAGTATCCAAGGAGGCGGGAACATGAAAGTCAGTCTAATCCAGATGAATTCGGGCAGCGACAAGGCGGAAAATCTCAAAGCCGCAGAAGCGTTGATCGATCAAGCGGTGCGAAATGAGAGCCCTGATCTCGTCGTTCTGCCAGAATATTACGCCTTTCTCGGCGAGGGCCGAGAAAACATTCATGCCAGCGCCGAGACCTTTCCGGACGGTGAATCTTACCGGCTGATGTCGGATCTCGCCGCGCGTTACAAAGTGACAATTCATGCGGGCAGCGTGGTCGAGCGGGATGGTAATCATCACTACAATACCACATTGGTTTTCGGCCCCACCGGAACCGAGATTGCCCGCTACCGCAAGATGCACCTGTTTGACGTCGATATCGCCGGGGGCATCAGCTACCGGGAATCGGACACGATCAGCCGCGGCGAAGAGGTGGTGACCTATAAGGTCGGCGATACGACGGTTGGTTGCGCCATCTGTTACGATATCCGCTTTCCGGAATTATTCCGAAAACTCCGCGACAACGGCGCCGACGTCATCGTGCTGCCCGCCGCCTTCACGCTGATGACCGGCAAGGATCATTGGGAGGTTCTCGCGAGAGCCCGCGCGATCGAAACCCAGACCTACTTCCTCGCGGTAGGCCAGGTCGGCTCAAATTCCGACGGCAAGAAGTGGTGCTGGGGTCACTCGATGGTCATCGATCCCTGGGGTCATATCGTTGCCCAATGCTCCGATCGAGTCACCACCACCAGCGCGCGGCTGGAGCTCGACTACAACGCATTCGTCCGGGCAAACGTGCCTGTGGCGCAGCACCACGTTCTGGCTTGAGGAGGCCTGTCCATGTTTATCGTCAATGACATGCCAACCCAGATTTCTCCGCAGCTGGTGGCCCTGCTTGAAAAGGTCGAGACCGCGACCATCGGCCATTTCCTCCATTCGGGTTTCGTCGATCGCGAGTTGCGTGCCGTTCTGCCTGAAAAGCGCGTCGCCGGTACGGCCGTCACCATTCGGCTTCCTCATGCGGACAGCACCGCTCTTCACTACCTGACGAAGCTCGTCCGCCCCGGCGATATCGTGGTCGTCGAGCGCTGCGGCGACACGCGTCATGCATGCTGGGGGGGTGTCATCACGCACGCGATGAAGCTCGCCGGAATAACGGCGGGTATCGTCGATGGCCCGGCGACGGATTTCTCGGAAATTCGCAAAGTCGAAATGCCGATGTGGTGCCGCGGTCCGTCTCCGATCACCACCAAGATTCTCGGGCTCGAAGGCGCCATCAATGTGCCCGTTACCGTGGGCGGACAGGTGATCGAGCCGGGCGATGCGGTGCTTGCCGACGAGAGCGGCGTGATCGTGTTGAAGCCCTCGCAGGCAAAAGCTGTCGCCGAGCGTGCTCTTGGCATGCAGGAAGCGGAAATTAAATTGCTCGAACGGCTTCGGAACGGCGAAAAACTCCCGGACATTTCCGGCGCGACCCGCCTTGTTGACGAGAATACCCTTCGCGTCGTCTGACGCGGAGGTACCGACCAATAACAGAGGGAGATAAAAACGATGTCTAAACTGCGTACGTTGCTCGCCGTCTCCGGCCTGGCGCTGGCTGCCTCTTCGCCGGCCTTCGCCCAAACCGTCACGCTCGCCGCATATAGCGGCATCTTTCAGGATCATTACACCAAGGCAGTCGTCGAACCGTTCATGAAGGCGAACCCGAACATCAAGGTCGAATTCTACGGAATGCCCAATTCCGCGCAGATGCTCGGCACGTTGCGTGCCCAGAAGGCAGCACCGCAAATCGACGTGATCATCATGGACGTTTCGGTTGCCAAGGCGGGAACCGACGAGGGCCTGTTCGACAAGGTGGATGAGAGCGTTTCCAAAAACGTCGCCGACCTCTACCCCGCCGCCCGCGTCGAAGGCGTCGGCGGTGTTGCGGTGACATTCGACAACCTCGTTCTGCTCTATAACAAGGAACAGGTGAAAACTGCGCCGACCTCCTGGAACGCCCTGTGGGACAAACAATACGCCGGAAAAGTGACGATCCCGGCGGTGCCCGATATTCAAGGAACGACGCTGACCATCATCACCAACAAGATGGTTGGCGGGGAGGATTACAAGAAGAGCGTGGAGGCGGGGATCAAGAAGCTCGGCGAGCTTGCGCCCAACGTCCAGACCTGGGACCCGAAGCCTGACGTCTATACGCCTATCGCCAACGGGCAGGCGGCACTTGGCATCGGCTGGAACGCGCGCGCGCAGGTCTACGCGGACACATCCGGCGGAAAGCTGGGCGTCGTACTACCTGAGGAAGGCAGCGGATTCCAGATCAACACGATCAACCTCGTGAAAAATGCGCCGCAGAGTGCCGCCGCCAAGACCTTCATCGACTACGCGCTCAAACCCGAAACACAGGCCGCTTTCACGGAGAGGATGTTCTACGCACCGACAAATTCCAAGGCGAAGATCTCGCCTGCGGCTCTCGCCCGCACGGCGGCCGGCGCAATGGACAAGATGATTGCGATTGATTGGATCGCGGTCGCGGGCATTCGCGATGCCATCACCGAGCAATGGCGCCGGCGCATCATACCCCTCAGCCGGTAGAGCCTTTTCGTTGCGGGTGCATCCGGTGACGACACTTCGTTCGCCGGATGCATTCCAGAACAGACTTGCCGCAGCCTCATGGCTGCAGGGAGAACGCAGTGATGAAGCACAAGAATCTATCGGCAGCGGCCACTGCTTCGACCGATAGCGACACGCACCTCCGTCTCGATAGTCTCACGAAACGCTACGGTGACGCATTCGCCGTGGCGTCCCTCGATCTTGCGGTGCCGAAGGGAGAACTGGTGGCGCTCCTCGGGCCATCCGGCTGCGGCAAGACCACGACCTTGCGCATGGTCGCGGGACTCATTACGCCGAGTGCCGGTCGGATCGTCGTCGGCGGCAAAGACATCACGGTCATGCCACCTTACCAGCGCGACATGGGTCTCGTGTTTCAGAGCTATGCGCTGTTTCCGCATATGACGGTTGCCCGGAACGTGGCGTTCGGCCTCGAAATGCGTAACGTGCCAAAGGCTGAAATCGCCGTTCGCGTCAAAGAGGCGCTGGCGATGGTCCGCCTGGAGGCCCTCGCCGAACGCAAGCCGCGCGAGTTGTCGGGAGGGCAGCAGCAGCGAGTCGCCCTTGCGCGCGCGCTTGTCATTCGGCCATCCATTCTTTTGCTCGACGAACCGCTGTCCAATCTGGACGCCAAGCTGCGCGACGAAATGCGCAACGAGATCCGTGACATTCAGCAGAACCTCGGCATCACCGCCGTCTTCGTCACGCACGATCAGGTCGAGGCCCTGAGCATGTGCGACAAGGTCGTGGTGATGAAAGGTGGCAAGCTCGAGCAGATCGGCACCCCGGTAGAGGTCTATGAGCAACCCGCGTCGCCCTTCGTCGCGTCCTTCGTCGGGCGTACCAACCGGCTGGACGGAGTGGCGAAGGGCGAAGGTACGGTCCAGGTGGGCTCGATTTCGCTCAAGGTTCCGACCCGCGCCAGCGGCCCCGTCGAAATCATGGTCCGTCCGCACCGGATCCGTCTTGTCGAGGCTACGCCTGCACCTGCCGGAGATGCCGTCAACCAGGTGCACGGCACCATCAAGCGGGTCACGTTCGTGGGCGATCTTCTGCAGTATCATGTGGGCGTCGAAGGATCGGAGATCGTCGTCGAGGCCGCGTCCGATCATGGCCGAGGAATCCGCAATGTCGGGATGCCCGTGACCCTGGCCTGGCGCGTCGAAGACACGATGGTGTTCGGGAGGGACACATGAGCACCGCCGCGGCGGCTCATCCTTCCTATTCCGCGCCGGGGGTGACCCTCGGCAGAGCCGGTACCGCAACCCTGCTGCTGCTGCCGATCGCACTGGTCAACGCCATGGGATTCATCATCCCGGTGCTAAATCTTCTGCGCATGTCGTTCTATGAAGCGCTGGCCGGAGGCGGCATACGAGAGACGTTCACGCTTGCGAGCTGGACCGGGCTGTTCCGCGACGCCTTCTACGTTGATCTTATCGTCAACTCGATTCTCGTCAGCCTGTCGATCACCTTCGCGACCTTGATCGTATCTTATCCGATCGCGCTTTATCTCCACCGCAGCAGCGGCCGATGGCGGACATTTCTGACCGTCCTGGTGATCTCCCCGCTTCTCACGTCCGCGGTGGTACGCACGTATGGCTGGATCGCCCTGCTCGCTGATCACGGACCGATCGTCAGTTCTATCGCGGCGCTCGGTTTTACTTCGCCGCGCCTGATGTTCAACACCACCGGCGTGGTCATCGGCCTTACAGAGATCCTGATGCCGTATATGATCTTGTCATTGCTCGCGGGATTCGGGCGCCTCGATCCGCGCGTGGAAGAGGCCGCCATGACGCTGGGTGCCCGTCCGAGCCGAATATTCTGGCGCGTGATCTTGCCGCTGACGATGCCCGGCATAGCACTCGGGTGCCTGCTCTGCTTCGTCCTGGCGGTGTCATCCTTCATCACGCCGAAGCTGCTCGGCGGCGGGCGCGTCTTCTTGCTGGCGACCGAAATCTACGACCAAGCCATCGTGACCCTGAATTGGCCGCTCGCCGCCACATTGTCCATGCTCGTGCTTATCATCTTTGGCGCGGCGCTTGCCGTCTATGCCCGCGTCCTGCGGGTTATCGAATAGGGTGTTGCGATGGAAGCCGGTCAAACGTCCGTACCGATGAAAATCGTGGTTTTCATCCTGTTTCTGTTCCTGCTCGCCCCCGTGTTGTTGGTGATACCGATCTCTTTCAGCGGCGAGCAGATCCTGTCTTTTCCGCCTGAGAGCTGGTCGCTTCGCTGGTATGTCGCGCTGGCGCAGAATTCCACGATGATTTCGGCGTTCTGGACCAGCCTCCTCCTCGGAGCGATTGTGACGGTGCTGTCGCTCGCAGCGGCAATCCCTGCCGCCTACGTGATCGTTCGCTTGCGCACCAAAGGCTCGGAGTTTTTGTACAACCTCTTCACCGCGCCGCTCCTGCTCCCCACCATCGTGCTCGGGCTCGCCATCCTGATCGTGTTCGCGTCGGCCGGCTTTCTCGGCAGCTTCTGGGGATTGGTGATCGGCCATCTCGTCATCACGTTGCCCTACGCGTTGCGCGTGCTGGCAACGACGCTGAACAACATCCCGCTTTCCTGCGAAGAAGCGGCATCGACCTTGGGCGGAAGGCCGATTACGGTCTTCCGGCGCGTCACATTGCCGATGATGGCGCCCGGGATTGTCGCGGCGACCGCCCTCTGCTTCCTGGTATCGTTCGATGAAGTCGTGATAACGCTCTTCTTGACCGGCCCCCGGCTCACCACGTTGCCGGTGGAACTCTTCCACCACGTCGAGAGCCGCGCCGACCCCCTCGTGGCCAGTGTGTCGGTGCTGCTGATCCTTTTGACACTCGTTGTGGTGATGATCGTCGATCGCTCGGTGGGGTTGTCGAAGACCTTCGTTAAATAACGCCGTTCGCATCCGAGCCCGAAGCAACTGGCCCGTCGGGAGGCAGACTGGAGCGTGGGCCGTCAGGCTGCGCTCCCGTTCAAACGAGACCGAGACCTCGCCGAAGGGTTCCCACGAGGGCACCGGACATGCTCGCTTGGCGCGCGATACCGTCACGGGGCACCGAGAAGAGCCATGCGACGAGAGCCCTGTGCTGAGCGGGGGCGGTCAGCAGTTCCAACTCCGTCAGGGTGCCATTCCGCCCGATGACGCGCGCCTGCGTCCAACCGGCTGCCGGCAGGTTCAAAATCACGGGCGCGCCGCCCTCCCCTACCTTGTCGTGCAGCCTTATGAAAGCGCGCGAGGTGGAAGTCGCTTCAATGGTGCAGGGGAGCGTCCTGCCGTCGACGCTGATCATCGTCTGCTCACGGGTCTCGAACATCTCTTCCCCCCGGGGATACTCGAAACAGACCAGGAAGGAAATGAAGGTTAGAAGCATCGAAACGCCGGCCCAGATAAGGTTGAACTGATCCATCGGCGAAACTTCGGAGCTCGCCTCCGGAGAAAGAAAGGCCCACGCGATGCTTCCAGCCGAGAGAAGGGACATGCCGCCGAACAGGGCGGCGAGCTTCCAGCGGACTCTCATGACGGAGCGATCGCCGCCCTTCTCGGTCACCTTGAAGGGACGACCGAATGGCTTCACCGCGGCGACGATAAGTGTGGCGGTGATGGCCAGGGCCGTGATGGTGTGGGTGACTTCCATGAACATGGGCAAGGTTCGCGATCGCGACACCCAGCCGTTGTAGCTCCAGACGGCGAGGAGCATGGGCAATCCGTATCGGAGGAAGGCGAGATAGTCCGCCTCGAATGCGGGCAGGTCGAAGAACCAGTAGACGGCCGGCGCCACCAGCATGAGAACGATGAACGGCTTGCACAACCAGTTGAGGACGCCGTGCAGGAAATGGAGCCTCTGCAGGATGGTGTAATCCGGTCCTCGCAGAGGTCCTGTTTCAAGCAGCGCGACCTGGATGGTTCCGAGACACCAGCGGGTGCGCTGCGTGATGTATTCCGGTAGCCCCTCGGCGGAAAGGCCGACGCTCAGGCGTTCGTTCAGCCAGTGGGTCTCGTAGCCGTGGCGCATCATGGCGCAGGAAAGATTTAGATCCTCGCAGATCGCATCGTCGGGAAAGCCGCCGATCTCGGCGAGCCTATCGCGCCGCACAAGAAATGACGTTCCCACACAGAAAGCGCTGCCCCACGCGTCTTTCGCGGGTTGGAAGATGTCGAAGAATATGCGCTGGTCATCGACCCAGCTACGGGTAATGCCGAGATTGTGCTGAATCGGATCCGCGTTAAAGAAGAATTGCGGCGATTGCACCACAGCGGCCTTGGGGTCATCGAAGAGGCCCACCATCCTTGACAGCATGTTCGATTGGGGCGCGAAGTCGGCGTCAAGGACGAGGATCAAAGGTGCGTTGGTGAACGTCGAGGTCACACGCAGACCGTTGTTTAGATTGCCACCCTTGGCGCCGATATTGTCGAGGCGGGTCAGATAGCTCGCGCCGATCCCCTCGCAATATGCGCGCAGCCAGTCCCGGCGGGTGTCGTCCAGGACCCAGACAGTCTTCGGGCCGTAGTCGAGTGCCATCGCCGCGATGATCGACCTTTCGAGGACTTCCAGGGGCTCATTGTATGTGCAGATGAAGATGTCGACCGCGGGCCAATCGCCAGCCGCAGTCAGGCGCGCCTCGGCGGCGTCAGCCTGGGCCGAACGGTCCTTTGCCCTGAAGAGGATGACAATGGACATGAGGGTATAGACGATGGCGATCGCCTCGAACGTGAAGAAGAGGTAGGGCCAGAGCGATCCCGCCGTGGCTTCTAAGGGAGGCAGCGTCTCGTTCCAGCGCCACAAAGCGTAGATGATCATCAACGTCGCCGTAAGGCCGCCAAAAACGAACCTGTCGAGCGCCTTGCCGGGATGGAGAAGGCGGCTCAAGCCGTAAAGAGCGAGCAGGACCGTGAGGTCGAGCGCGAGCGTCGACAATCCGTCGCTGGAAGATGGAAACATGGCTATCTCCGGCTTTGGGACGGCAGGAACGGGTTGCGCCCCGTGGCGGCAAGAACGGCCCAGGCCGTCGCGCCGAGATGGGGGCGCCGGAAGTAGAAGAAATCATTCTCCGTGCTCCAGGGCCCGATCATCAGGCCCGTGCTGAGCCGCGCCTCCCGCGTCGCGTAAAGCCAGCCCGAGGGCGAGGACTCGGCCGAGATGGTGTCGAGTAGCGCGCCGGCCTCCGACTGCCTGCCGAGCACCCGATAGATCAGGGCTGCCTGGGCAGTGCCCTCTGTCCAGAGGCCGTCCCTGTCGTCGTTGAAGTCAAACCCGCCCGCCACGCCCAGCCGGCGTTCGGCGCAGGTCAGGGCACTCTTCCATTCCGGCGGTGTAGCCGAGAGGGCGATCAAGGGCCAGAGCTGGGTATCGAGTGCCACGGCCTCAACGCCCCGCATGGCGCCCTCGGGCGTCGTTCCCATACGGAAGCAACCAGAATTGCGATCAAAGGCGAGGTCGAGGAAGGCTCGGGCGGAGCGCGCCATGGCCGCGTACCGACCTTTCTCATCCCCGTGCGCCGCCAACCTGTTGGCTAATGCCAGAATGTCGGTGTTGTGCTCTGTCGACTTCCATTCCAGCGGGACTTGCTCGGTGTCGAAGCCCTCGCGTCCGCCCTTGTAACCGACAGCGTGCGTGTCCGTGGCGACGGTTGCAATCCAATCAGCGGCTTCCCTCGCGCCGTTCAAATAACGGGGGTCGCGGGTCTCCTCGTAAGCAGTCAGAAGCGCCATGGCCGCCCAAGCGACGTTCCCCGTCGCCGATCCATTCTGGTAGCGGTCCTCGGCCCAATGGCCGGCGCGACGGTCCCACCAGCCCGCGAGAAGAATGGGCCGGTCCTTGACCGGTCCCGCCCGATAGGCATTGCGGATACGCCCGTCGTGAAAACTCCTATCGTTATCAAGGGCGACCAGAAATGCGTCTGCGATACGGCGTGCCGCGGCTGTGTCGCCGCAGGCCAGAAGTGCGACGATCGCCAAGGCGTTGTCGTAAGTGAAGGCGGAGTTGCGCAGGGCCTCGGGAACCTCCGCTTCGTCGGGCGCTTGCCGATAGCTCGCGACGAAGGCAGGCCCGCCCTCGGGTGCCGCTTCCGATACGGCCCGCACAAGAGAGGCGCACAGTGGACGCGCCAGGTCGTGAGCGGCACTTGCGGATACGTCACCCGCCATCAGGGGCGCCGTCAGGATGAAGATGCCTGGGATGATCCATCTCATCAGCGGGCGTTCTCGTGGTCCAGCCCGGCAGCGAGGCCGGTCGCAGTCGCGAGCCTGATATCGAAGAGTTCAGCGAGCGCTTTTTCGCCCTGCCGCCAAATCTCGCGCCAGATAGCAGAGGTGGAAGGAACCCAGCCGTTGGCGCGCGTGACAGTGACCCAGCGTCCGACACCGCAGGATGAGAGTGGTTGACTGGCGACCAAACCCGCAGGCTCGGCGTCGGGCTTGACCAGCACATACAACTCGCGCCTTTCGGTCGGCGGGAAAGGAACGGCGTAGAGGTCGTCGAATTTATCGCCGGCTTTCGGCAGGATCTCCGTGACGGTGCCGGCCCTCGGCCCAGTCTCGTCGAGGCCACTAATCTCGACGCGGGTGCCGACCGCCAGATCCGGAGCCTTTCGATAGGAGAAAATTGCCACCACGAAACGGCGCTCGCAATCGACAAAGGTCGCCAAGGTGTCGCCGGCATTCACGCGGCGGCCTTGAGTGGCACTGATGCTCAGAATCTCCCCCGAAACCGGAGCGGCGATCTTGGTATGGGCTAGGCTGTCCAGCCGGTGATGCTCCGCTTCGAGAAGGACCGACTGGTCCCTGATGCCGGCGATGAGCTGGGCCTCCTCGATGGCGAGGCGCTGCGTGTCGAACTCGATCTCCCGCCGTTTCTGGGCGAGTTCCGCCAAAGGGGTGAGATCCTCTCCCACGAAAACGCCCCGGGAGAGGCCCTCTGCCTGAGAGATCTTCTGCTGCAGCTTGGCGTTCGCAGCGTCCCGCGACGAGAGCGCGGCTTCGTGATGCTGCCGTGCGGGCTTTAGCGTATTGGTGTTGGTGACATTCTTGTTCGCGAGCTGTGTGACCTGATCATAGGCCAGTCGACGACCTTCTGCGGTAGCATCGGCTTCCGAGACATTGGCAGACAACTCGCCGATCTGTGCCTGGAGAATCATGCCGAGCTGGGCGGCTTTCTCGCGAATGGACTTGTCGAGATCCGCGATATACGCCTCATTAGAGGCGCGCTTTCTGGACGCTGCGAGGGCGCCCTCCCGCATCTCCGCGATCTTCCCATCAAGCTGAATCGCAGTGTTGCGGTCAACGCGGCTGTTGACGATCTCGGCAATGGTCTCGCTGCGCGCCAATGGGATACTCGCATTCGCGTGGATGGATTGAACCTCGCCGGAGATCGGCGAAGTCAGCAGGGTCACGGGTGCATTCACCACCGCCCTGTCGGACTGGTCCGCGACGAGGGGCGGCATGACCGAGGTGGCGACGAGGAAGGCGAGAAGGGAGGCAACGCTGATGCTGGAAATCCGAACCAGACCTTTGAAGCGGTGATGCCTCGTATTTAGAACCGCTCTGTCCTGGGTCATGAACGCCCCCTTACAAATAGTCGTGAGCTGACTTGCCGCAGAACGCGGTCGCATATGCGAATTTTTTGATAATGACGCAGAGTACTACGATCCAGAGTGCACTGCAGCAAATTTCTCGGTACGATGATACTACCAAAACGATATTTCAATTTAATTATCAAACCCAAATACTTATCATTTTGACCAAACATTGAGCATTCAGTTGCCTTGCTGAAATTCCGAACGACAACCATTGTGCACTGCAGCGCGTTCCGTGGGTGAGGCAACCTGACGCTATGGCCCAGCTTAAAAGCGGGCCGCCCCCCCGGCGCAGAACCGCTGCAACGGCAGAGGCCATTGAGGATGGCCTAGGGCGYGTTGAAGGGCACGCCGGCTCTCGAACCGCTGGAACTTGTTCAGGGCTGAGGGGTGTCCACACTCGCCCCCCGTCGAGCCACAAACGGAACGGAATCAGTTAATGTCCGCCTCGTGAGAGGGTCGACAATTGATGGCAGCGATTTCTCGCCATTCGCGATGAGCATCAACCGCGCCGCGCCGCCTCGATCGCGGCGATGTCAATCTTCTTCATGTCCATCATTGCATCAAAGGCGCGTTTGGCTTGATCGCCGCCTGCCGCCAGCGCCTCCGTCAGTGCGCGCGGCGTGATCTGCCAGGAGACACCCCATTTGTCTTTGCACCAGCCGCACGCGCTCTCCTGGCCGCCGTTGCCGACGATGGCATCCCAGTAGCGGTCAGTCTCGTCCTGATTGTCGGTGGCGATTTGGAACGAGAAGGCTTCGTTATGCTTGAACGCGGAACCTCCGTTGAGGCCGAAACAGGGAACGCCAGCAACTGTGAATTCGACCGTCAAGACGTCGCCCTCTTTGCCGGCTGGGTAGTCACTGGGAGCACGATTCACAGCACCTACAGCGCTGTCAGGAAAGGTCTCGGCATAGAAGCGGGCGGCAGCCTCGGCGTCCTTATCGTACCAGAGGCAAATCGTATTCTTTGCCATTGCCTGCTCCTCTCGCTTTGAAGCCAATACCCGGTGTTTCCCAACCGCTCTTTCCGAAATAGGAAGCGGACGGCATTTCTCCACCCCGGACGGGGTCCGTCTCGGCGGGCGATCGGCATGGGCAGTTGATCGAAAGCGTCGCTGTCCGCTTTGGGTCAGGCTCTGAAGATCTCCTGCCTTCACGAAAGTCTGCTTCGGCCGGATCTATCCGATCATGGCCCGCCAGGACGCACCGAGAACTGGCGGGCTCGTGTGCCTATATCGGGGATGCGGCTTTTGGTTTCGGATGCTCGAGAAAGAAGCGCATCATCTCGCGACTGGCATCGGGTCCCCGGGGCTCAGTATAGGACCCAGTCGGACTTCCCCCGGACCAGGCATGGCCCGCCCCGTGAAGCGCCCAATGCTCAAGCATCGGGTGGCCGGTGTCATCGCTGGCGACCGTGCGGGTATAGCTGATCCCGCCAGGAGCCTGACCGCGGCTGACCGTCGTCTGGAAATCGGAACCCGCCTTCGACTGAGCAACGACCTGGTCCCCGTTGACGGGGTTTACGGTCGTGTCGCGATCGCCATGGAACACGATGGTGGGCACGGGCTGCTTGGCCTCCCGGTGGCGAGCCGCCCCGCCCTGGCGCATGGCGGCGAACGCTGAGGGCATGTCACGAGCGGCCCCGCACGCCAGCCCGGAGTGGACGCCCACGGCCGCATAAAGATCCGGGTAGGCCGAGCCCATGATCGCCGCCGCTGCCCCGCCGGCGGAGAGCCCAGCGACATATATCCGTCCGGGTTCGACTGAGTAGTCATGCGTGATCTGACGGGTGATACCAGCGATCAGTGAGGGCTCGCCCCGATCCCGCTGCTGATCGGCTGCGTTGAACCAGTTCCAGCACTTGGACACATTGGCCGACTGGGCCTGCGCCGGATAGGCAACCAGAAACGTCTGCTCCTCGGCCAACTCGTTCATCTGCGTGCCGGCGGCAAAATCGTCCGGCGATTGGGTGCAGCCGTGCAACATCACCACGAGGGGCGCAGGCTGATCTGTGTAGCCGCTGGGGATGTAAAGCTTATACATCCTGCTTCCAGCCTCGTTGGCAAAGGTACGCTCTTCGAAGCGCGCCCCCTCAGGCAGCGGGGCCGGTGCACGGGCTGGACCAGGTCCCACCAATCCATCGAGGCCGACCCCGGAGCCGGGTTGTCCCATGCGCTCGAGGAAGCCGCGCAACGCTTCCGGTACCTGGGATTGGTCCAAGCCTCCGGTAAGACCCTCAAAGGCGTGAGGCTTCAGAGATGGGATGTCGAATTTCGGCGGAGTCCACGCGCCTTTTCTGGAGGATGGTGGCACCATGTCGATGGTCCGCGCACCCCGCCGCACCGGCTGCCGGCCGGCATCCTCAGCCCTGGCACCCGAAGTGGCAGATGGATGGGTGCCCGCAAGTCCTCCCTGAAGAATTGCCATGGCTTCTGCGAGCCGGCCTTCACAGGTGAGACGGGTCGCCTCGAGCATGTCGATGTTCAGTTGTGCGTTCATGGGTTCGGTCCTCTTGTGGGGTGACATGGGGCAAAGCCGCGCCTGCCCCTTACCGAGTCGGAAAGGGTCGGGCAGGCTCTAAAGAGAGTGAGACGGGTGCTACCCGGTGGTCAGCGAATGCGGTCCTTGAGTGCCTCTTTCACTCCCGGACTGGCATGCAAGGCGCCAAGGACGTGAAGGGAGGCGATCGTCTGCCGCGCCAATTCGGGCGTGACATCGTTGGCGATGCTGGCGAGACCCAGAACCTGGACGTGCAGCACTTCGCCGGCAGCTTGCACCGCCTCCAGGTCCTGGCGGCTGTAGTGGCGCAGGCCAAGATCGAGCTGGTGTCGCTCAACCGACTTCCTGACGGCGTCGCTGTGCCGATCAAGCTGGTTTCGGATGGCCGTCCGGATGAAGTCGGTACGGTTGGAGTAGAAACCCTCCTGGACCAGGAGATCGATATGGCCCAGATCCACATAGCCGAGGTTGATTGTGATCTTCTCGCTGTCCGAAGCCTTAGGTCGAAGTTCGTGTACATTGTTGGCCACTGCGACCCTCCTCTTACCATCTAACAGGATGGTATATGGATGGACAGCGAACATGTTCAAGCCCCCGACCCGGGGTAGCGCACCACATAAGGGTTCGCCGACGTCACTAAATGGGAGCTCCGGATCAGGTGTGCCTCGCTACGCAGAGTCTCACTTTGCGGGATAGAGGCGGCCCTGCAATACAGCGATGGCAACCGGCTCGTTGGGCCGCAAAGTCACGGCGGCCGGAATCTCCGTTTCAAGAAGGTCGTCCGATCCGGTTAAGCGCACCTCGGCCCGCCGGCCGGATGAGGTCCGAATCACGGCTACCACGGTGCCAGTCAGGGTCCCTGGAGTTCCGGCGGCTTTGATCCCCAGATCCCAAGGCCGGACATAAAGGTCAGCCAGCCCATCGCCCGTGCCGTTTGTTGAAACCGCTAGACGGGTGTCTTCGCGCCATACAACGCCATCCTGCACCTTGACCCGGAATCTCGATGTGTCTCCGACGAATGCCATCACGAAGGGTGACGCCGGGTCCTCGTATACCTCGTCGGGTGTGCCGACCTGTTCGACCCGGCCGTCCCGCAGGATTGCGATGCGATCGGCCAGCTCCAGTGCTTCCTCCTGATCGTGCGTCACGAACAGAGTCGTCCGTCCGGTGCGCTCGTGGATCTCGCGTAGCCAGCGGCGCAGATCCTTGCGAACCTGCGCATCGAGGGCGCCGAAGGGCTCGTCCAGGAGCAGAACCCTGGGCTCAACCGCCAGCGCTCGCGCCAAGGCGACGCGCTGGCGCTGGCCGCCGGAGAGCTGCGTCGGATAGCGGCCCTCCACACCAGCGAGCTGGACGAGATCGAGGAGGTCGCCGACCCGCCTCCGGATCTCCTTCTCGGGTGGACGCCTGGCACGCCCGCGCACCCGGAGACCGTAGGCGATGTTGTCTGCCACGCTCATGTGCCGGAACAGAGCGTAATGCTGGAATACGAAGCCGACGCCGCGGCGCTGGACAGGGATGTCGGTAGCGTCCTCGCTGCCGAACAGGATGCGGCCTTCGCTCGGATTTTCCAGGCCGGCAATACACCGCAGCAAAGTTGTCTTGCCCGAGCCGGAGGGACCAAGCAACGCCACCAGTTCGCCTGAACCAACGCTGAGGCTGACGTCGTTCAGGGCTGCCGTGCGGCCAAAGGCCTTGCTGATATGCTCGACCTGAATTTCCATCGTGGCTTTCCTAATGACCCGCCCGCGCGGCGATGTCATCGCCGTAGCGCCATTCCAGTACCGATTTCGCCGCGAGCGTCACCAGTGCAAGAAACGCCAGCAGCGAGGCCACGGCAAAGGCGGCGACGAAGTTGTACTCGTTGTAGAGGATCTCGACGTACAGGGGCATGGTGTTGGTCTCGCCCCGGATATGGCCCGAAACCACCGCGACTGCGCCGAACTCGCCCATGGCGCGGGCATTGCACAAAAGCACGCCGTAGAGGAGCGCCCAGCGGATGTTGGGGAGCGTTACAGTCCAGAACGTCTTGAATCCGCTCGCCCCGAGAGTTAGAGCCGCCTCCTCATCCGCCGTGCCCTGGTCCTGCATCAACGGGATCAACTCGCGGGCCACAAACGGGAAGGTGACGAAAACGGTGGCCAGCACGATCCCCGGCAAGGCAAAGATGATTTGGACGCCGTGGGAGTTCAGCCATTCACCGAATAACCCGTGTGCTCCGAACATGAGCACGAGGACCAAGCCCGACACGACAGGCGAGATGGAGAACGGCAGGTCGATGAGGGTAATCAGCAGGCTCTTGCCCTTGAACTCGTATTTGGCCACGGCCCATGAGGCTGCAATGCCAAAGACGAGGTTGAGGGGCACGGCAATGGCCGCCACCATCAGAGTCAACCGGATCGCAGCGAGCGCATCCGGATCCTGGAAGGACGCAAGATAGGCTCCGATGCCATTGCGCAGCGCCTCGGTGAATACGGCGGCAAGCGGCAGGATCAGGCACACAGCGAGGAACGCGAGAGCCACGAGCACCAGAACAACGCGCGTCAGGCGAGCCTCGCTCGTTGCCGTTGCCATGGTTTGACGCCGCTCAGACATAGCCAAACCTCCGCCGGCTCCAGGCCTGGATCAGGTTGATGGCGAGAAGGGCTGAGAACGAGATCGCCAGCATGATCACAGCGATGCCGGTCGCGCCGGCATAGTCGAACTCCTCGAGGCGGATCACGATGAGCACGGGAGCGATCTCGGACACGAAAGGTAGATTGCCGGCGATGAAGATCACCGAGCCATACTCGCCGACGGCCCGTGCGAAGGCCAGTGCGAACCCGGTGAGGATCGCAGGGGCGAGCGGTGGGAGCACCACGCGCCAGACCGTCTGTGCACGAGAGGCGCCCAAGGTCGCCGAGGCCTCCTCGACGTCGCGGCTGATCTCGGCGATGAGAGGCTCCACCGTGCGCACGGCGAAGGGTAGCCCAACGAAGACCAGGGCGACGAAGATGCCGAGCGGCGTGTATGCGACTTTCACCCCGAGATACGCCAGCGGCTCGCCGATCCAGCCATTCGGCGCATACACGGCCGACAATGAAATGCCGGCGACGGCGGTTGGAAGCGCGAACGGCAGATCGACCATCGCGTCTACGAATTTGCGCCCCGGAAAGGGATAGCGCACCAGCACCCAGGCCACGAGCAGGCCGAACACGGCATCGACGAGAGCTGCGGCGAATGACAGCCCGAAGCTGATGCGCAAGGCCGCATACACCCGCTCGTCGCTGAGGATCTCCCACAGGCCCGATATCCCCAAGGTCGAGGCACGGACGATGAGGACTCCGAGCGGAAGCAGGACGACGAGGCCGAGATAGGTCAACGTGTAGCCCATCGCGAGACCGAAGCCCGGGATGGCACTGTGCTGACGCAGCCGCCGGCGCGCGGGGCGTTCCGCGTGCCGCGGCATCATGAGAGGGGATTCCATGTTCAGCGGTTTGCCCGCAGCATCGTGTCGAAAATTCCGCCATTGGCGAAATGCTTTTGTTGGACCGCGTCCCAACCACCGAACACGTCATCCACGCTGATCAACCGGAGCTTGGGAAACCGCGCCATATCCTGCTGAGAGGCGGCCTCGGGCTTGACCGGCCGGTAATAGTGCTTGGCGATAATGGCCTGCGCCTCGGGCGCGTAGAGGAAGTCGAGATAGGCCTTCGCGGCCTTGACGGTGCCTTTCCGCTCGGCATTGCCATCGACCACGCTCACGGGCGGTTCGGCAAGAATGGACATCGACGGCACGACGATGTCGAGCTTGTCCGCCCCGAGTTCGTTGAGCGCGAGGAAGGCCTCGTTTTCCCAGGCGAGCAGCACATCGCCGATGCCGCGCTGAGCGAAGGTGTTGGTCGAGCCGCGGGCGCCGGTGTCGAGCACCGGGACGTTCTTGAAAATCTGGCCCACGAAGCCCTGCGCCTTGGCATCATCGCCACCGAAGCGCTCCAGCGCATAGGCATAGGCGGCCAGATAGTTCCAGCGGGCGCCGCCGGAGGTCTTTGGGTTCGGCGTGATCACCTGGGTGCCGGACCTGATGAGGTCATCCCAGTCTTTGACGCCCTTCGGATTGCCCTTTCGCACCAGGAAAACGATGGTGGACGTGTAGGGTGAGGCGTTGTTCGGCAGGCGCTTCTGCCAATCCGCGGGGATCTTTTTCGACAGCCGCGCAATCTCGTCGATATCGGCGGCCAGTGCCAAGGTTACCACGTCGGCTTCAAGGCCGTCGATGACGGAACGAGCCTGTCGCCCGGAGCCGCCATGTGACATGCGGACCGTGAGCGTCTCGCCAGTCTTCGCCTTCCACTCCTCGGCGAACTTTCTGTTGATGTCGGTGTAGAGCTCCCGGGTCGGATCGTACGAGACATTGAGAAGGGTGGTTTGGGCTAGGGCGGCGCCACTGACCAGGAGAGTGCCGGCGAGAGCTGCGGCACCAGCGGTCCGTCGGAACAGTTCACCAAGCATGCACTTGAACATGCCACCCTCCTGAGCTCGGGGAGCGACCTATTGTAGGGGTCAGAAAACCAGCGTCAAATCCGATAAAATGTAAGTATTACAAAAAGCATCTGTGAAACTTGAAACATCCAAGCCTTGCAAAGCATTGCGCGCCAAGCTTATAGCAAGCAACGCTACGGCAATCATGACCACCCGCTTGGGCAATCTCTGGCTCAGCCAGGGTGAGATTGGTGCGGCGATAGCCCCACCGACAATCAGGTCCGTGATGACGTGAGCGTATTCCGTTCAGTCCATCCCGGAGATGGGCGAGTCGAGATCGCCAGCGTGACGAAGAAACTCCGGTGAGGTTGACCGACCCCGGCCTGATCTTTGCAGGGCGGGCGCTAGTCTCCGCGACGTGCAAAGGCAGCGTGTGTTCAACCCCGAGATAAATACCATCGAGCGAATTCCGATTTTCACGATCATCTTTATCGCTCGTGAGGCTTTCTCGAAGCTCGCATCACGCTTTGAAGATTGATGGAGCGACGAAGGATAACGCCTGGCGATGCGGCGGAGCACCCGGTGTCCGACGGCTCCTCCTAGACAAGAAGTTCAAGCACTTCCGGGAAGCGTGGATGAGTGCGGATGGGATCGAGATCCGAGTCGTGCTCCACCCACCTCTTTCTTTCCGGAGTAGCGTTTGGGAGAAGGTCCACCAGTAAGTCGATTGCTCGCTCATGCTCACCCAACAGAGAGCAGACGCAGGCCACGTTGTACTTTGTCAAGCCGTCATCAGGATCAATCACCAGAGCCCGTTCCGCCCATTCCTTGGCCCGAGCAAACTCGCCAAGAGCCGCGAGCCCCACTGCTCCCAAATAGGCAGGTCTCGGGTTTGCCGGATGCAATATGAGCTCGCGTTCGGCACGCTCAATCCCCTCCCGTGCTGCCCACCTCATTTCCTGCTCACGCCCGAGCGATCGGTAGACTCCGGTGAGTACCAGCAAGGCCTGAAAATCGTCCGGCTTAAGCTCTGCCGCACGCAGGAAAAGCCGGGCCGCTTCCTCAAGCCTCCCTTGAGCAAAGCAGGCGCGAGCGTAGAAATAATGCGCCTCGAAGAGATTGGAATCGCATGCGATCGCCTGATCGAACTCCGCCACTGCCTCTGGATACCGCTCGCGCAATGAGAGCGCCAAGCCGCGCGACGCATGCGCTTCGGCGAGGCCGCCTTCCAGATCCAACGCTTTGGCACTCGCCGCCAGAATGTCGTCGGTCGCGACGTCAGCGTTGTAGTGCAGAAAGAGAAAGGAATCACAGTCCGCTAGTCCGGCATACGCCCGCGCATACAGCGGGTCCAGTTCGACCGCCTTGGCGAACATGCGCTTTGCGAGAACGTAGTAAGATTTCGAATGCCGGTGCAAAAACTGTCGGCCTCTCAGGTAATATCCATAGGCCTCCACGTTCTCAGTCGGCACCCGGCCGATGATCTCCTTTTCCGCCGGCAGCAGCTTGATTCTCAGTTGCTCAATGATGGAATGAGTGATCTCGTCTTGAATGGCGAAGATGTCGGTGAGGTCACGGTCGTATCGGTCAGCCCAGAGATGACCGCCATCCCTGCCGTCGACAAGCTCCGCGCTGACGCGCACGCGCGTACCAACCTTCCGAACGCCGCCTTCCAGTATGAAGTTGATCCCGAGATCCTGGCTCACCTGCTGCGCCTTCACAGCTTTGCCCTTGTAGGTGAAGGATGTGTTGCGTGCGACAACGAACAGGCCGGAGATCTTCGACAGGTCGGTGATGAGGTCTTCGGTGATCCCGTCGCCGAAATATTCCTGTTCGGGGTCGCCGCTCATGTTGTTGAAGGGCAAGACGACGATGGACGGCTTCTCAATGCTCCGAGTTTTCTGTGAGCCTTCATCCAACCGGCTCGCCGCGAGCGCTGAGGGAATGTCGAGCAGGACGCTATAAGCGCGCACTGGCCTATCGATATTCTTCAGCCTCTGCTCGCCGATGTCTTCAAACCGCAGATCGAGCCGATTGCCGACATTGTCCCGCACAGCTCCAGAGACGATGATCCCGCCCGGCTCGGCAATGCCTTCGAGCCGTGCCGCCACATTGACGCCGTCGCCGTAGATATCCTCGCCCTCGACTATCACGTCGCCGAGGTTGATACCGATGCGAAGCTCCATCCGGCGATCTCGCGGCAAGCCTGCGTTGCGCTCCCGCATGCCATGTTGAACCGCAGCCGCGCAAGCAACCGCGTTCACAACGCTTGGAAACTCCGCCAGGAAACCGTCACCGATGAGCTTCACGGTACGGCCCTCGTGTTCGGTGATTTTGACGTCGATCAGTTCCCCGCGATGGCACTTCCATGCCGCATGAGTGCCTGTTTCATCCAGGTCCATGAGACGGCTATAGGTCACGACATCTGCTGCGAGGATGGCTGCCAGCCGTCTGCGCACAATGGGATTGCCCATGTGACTACCAGTCTGTGCGTCTTGCCCGCTCGCGGGTCGCTCAAATCCAGCCCAAAGCATACTCCAGTGGCTCGTGGATGTCTTACCTTAGATGGTGCCAAGCTTATGCTGCAATCCGGGCCAATCCGACATGTTCTGAGCAGAACGCGACGAGTGCAGGAGTGTCAGCAACTGTTCCCACCAAGCGGGCAGCGTGTCTTTGAAGGGATTGCCAGAGCGGTCGATCAAAGATCACTCGTGCGGAGTCGTTGAAGCCGAGCTGGGCTGGGCGTATGGTGAGTTGGGCTGGGTCTTCGCCGATGAAGCCGGGCAGCTAATCGGGTCCCCCGGCAGGGAGGAAGCGATGCCAGCAAAAACCACGTTCTGGGCGCTTGCCTTGGGTTTTGTGCTCTGTCCGACATGGGGTCAGGCCCAGCAACATCATAGCCACGCGCAGGGCACCTCCCCAGACGCTGCGACCCTCGGCGAAGTTCATTTCCCGGTCAGTTGCACGCCCGAGGCGCAGGCAGCCTTCGACGCGGCAATGAAGCTGCAACACTCGTTCTGGTACCAGGCAGCCGGCGAAGCCTTTCGGCGGGTGCGCGAGCGCGATCCAACCTGCGTCATGGCTTACTGGGGCGAGGCGATGGCCCTTTTGGTGAACCCATTTACCGTCACCACCGCCGCAAATCTTCGACAAGGACGCGCCGCGCTCGCGGAGGCGCGGCGGATCGGCCCCCGGAGCGAGCGCGAGGCCGGCTTCATCGCCGCCCTCTCCGAGCTTTACGGCAATGAGGACCCGGCGACCCACAGAACTCGCTTGGAGCGCTATGAGCAGGCGATGAGCCAGCTCTACGAACGCTTCCCCGACGATCCGGAGGTCGGCATCCACTACGCCCTCGCCCTGGCGATGGCAGCGCCCCCGACGGACAAGACCTACGCGCGCCAGCTTCGTGCCGCCGAGATCCTGGAGCGTGCGTGGGCCCGGCAGCCGCAGCATCCTGGTATTGCCCATTACTTGATCCACACCTACGACACACCGGCGCTCGCCGAGCGGGGCGTGGCCGCGGCCGAGCGTTACGCCGGGATTGCTGCCGACGCTCCGCACGCGCTGCACATGCCCTCTCACATCTTCACCCGGATCGGACGCTGGGAGGACTCGATCGAGACCAACCGCCGCTCTGCCGAGACAGCGCGTGAGCGGCAGGCCGTCTTCGACGAGATTCATGCGCTTGACTACATGGTTTATGGCTATCTCCAGACTGGGCAGATTGAGGCGGCGCGACGCGTGGTCACCGAATTGGGGCGGTTTGCCTCGTGGACGGCGCCGGCTCCAATCTTTGCTTGGGCTTTGACGGTAATGCCCGCCCGCTTTGCCCTGGAACGTGGGGCATGGGAGGAGGCCGCTGCTCTCACTCCTGGCCAGCAAACGGCACCGCTCGTGGTCGCAAACACGCATTTTGCTCGTGCGGTGGGCGCGGCTCGGACTGGGCGCCCGGATGCAGCCGCCGCTGACGTAGAGGCGCTGAAGGCTGCCGCCGCAGCGCTTCGCGGCAGCGATCCCTATTGGGCGGAGCAGACCGAGATTCTGCGCCTTGCTGCCGAAGCTTGGGTTGCCTTTGCACGAACCGATCACGACCAGGCGCTCACACTCATGCAGGAGGCGGCTGAACGCGAGGAGCGGACGGACAAGCATCCCGTGACGCCCGGGCCACTCTTCCCCGCTCGCGAACAACGGGCGGAGATGCTGCTGATGATGGGCCGCTACGCCGAGGCGCTCCACGAGTACGAGGCGATCCAGAAGACGGAGCCTGGCCGCTTCCGCGCCGTCTATGGCGCGGCGCGGGCAGCGGAACTGGGCAGCATGGGCGATGCGGCGCGCCGGCATTATGCGCACCTGCTCGAGATTGCGGCACCAGGTCAGCCAGGCTTAGCCGAGATTGAACAGGCTCGTAATTTCCTAAGCCGCTGAAGGAAACCGCGTTCAATGTCAGGATGGTCCAACCAGGAAACCCTTCCTCCTGCGGCAACGTACGGTGTTCGCACTGTGAGCGGACGTTCGGTCTGCTTCCGGAACGTGCCATGAGGCGACTTTTAGGATTTGCGCATCGGCGATCTGCGAGATCTGTTGCACGCTTGGCTCGACCGTAAACCGCGAGCATGCGTGCCTCGCGTTGCCGCCCACATGGTCTAGGCTGGATCCCGATGCTAGACTTCTCAGGAATGAGGGCCGTGGGTCGCACATGGCACGACACGTTCCTGACGAACTGACGATCCATGTCATGACGCGCCACGACTTGGATCTTGCGGTCGATTGGGCCGCGGCCGAGGGCTGGAATCCCGGTCTCGCCGATGCTGACTGCTTCCAGGCAACTGATCCAAAAGGCTTCCTGATCGGATGCCTCGATAGCGAGCCGATCGCCTCCATCTCGGTCGTCCGCTACGCCAGTACATTTGGCTTCCTCGGATTCTACATTGTTCGGCCGGATCAGCGCGAACATGGATTTGGCTATCGTCTCTGGCAGGCCGGCATGGAGTATCTCGAGGGCCGCACAGTGGGTCTCGACGGCGTCGTGGCACAACAGGAGAACTATGCCAGGTCCGGCTTCGTGCTGGCGCACCGCAACGTGCGATATGGAGGCAGCCCGCAGGTTGAGGCGCCCCGGGACGAGCGCTTGAGGGCGGTGGGTCCTGATCTCATCGCGGCGGTTCTAGCCTATGACCGGCCATTCTTTGCGGCACCCCGAGAGACCTTTCTGAGCTGTTGGCTCAGGCCTGATCTCCGCACGGCGATTGCCTTCGTGGAGGATGGAACGGTCAAGGGCTATGGTGTCATCCGGGAATGCCGAAACGGATCCAAGATCGGGCCGCTTTTTGCCGACAGCAAACGCGAGGCGGACCTTCTGCTCCAAGCACTTGCCGTTCACGCCAAAGGGGCTGTGGTCTTCCTGGATTTGCCTGAGCCGAACCAGGCTGCCATTCAGCTTGCAACCCGCTACGGTCTTTCCCCTGTGTTTGAGACAGCCCGGATGTACCGCGGCCCGAAGCCGGACCTGCCGCTTTCGCAAACATACGGGATATCCACCTTCGAGTTGGGCTAGCACTCTCGTTTGTGGAAGAGCTGGAAACGGCCAGCATCCCGAACGATCCTTGGAGGGGAAGCTCGTTGCCTCCCGATGCGCCGCCATGAAGTCGCGGTCGAGCGACTGACCGGGTGGCTGCTACACGGCAATCGGGCTTTGTGACCGTGATCGTCGCGGATCAGCGGCATTCCCCTGCCCTATCGCACCTCGGCCTGATCCATCCGGCGTTCCCGTGATAGAGCCTACGTGCGATTGGCTCTCATTCGTCAGCAGAATTCCACTATGGTATCCTGCCACACCGTTCAGGTGGGGAGCGCCACGCAATGTCCGGCACGATAATTGTTGGAAATCTGAAGTGGACCTTATTCCGGTTCCTCATGATGGCTGGCATCCTGTCCATCGGATATTCTCCCACGGCAGCAGCTCAGAGCGGATCGCCTTCTCACGCTCCCAGTGCGGCAACCCTCTTCGAGAACGTCCGCATCTTCGACGGCAGGAACGGGGCCTTGTCGGCTTCCTCCCACGTGTTGGTGAGAGGCAACGTTATCGAGCGTATCTCCTCAGCCCCGATCGACGTCAGGGGCAACGCCGAAATTCAGGTTATCGCTGCCGGGGGCCGCGTGCTGATGCCGGGTCTCATCGACGCCCATTGGCATGCCTTCATGGCCGCCACGCCCCAGTCAGTCCTGATGAGCGCCGAGCCCTCCTATCTCCACCTGCTGGCAGCCCGTCAAGCCGAGGCTACCCTGATGAGAGGCTTTACAACGATCCGCGACATGGGAGGGCCGGTGTTCGGGCTCAAGCGCGCCATCGACGAGGGCGTCATGATCGGCCCGCGCATCTATCCGTCCGGCGCCTTCATCTCGCAGACCTCTGGCCATGGCGACTTCCGCTTCCTCTTCGAGCTGCCGCGGAAGCCGGGCGGCGCGCTGAGCTATATCGAGACGCAGGGGATTTCCGCCATCGCCGACAGCCCCGATGAGGTCCGGTTGCGGGTGCGCGAGCAACTGAGGCTGGGGGCGAGCCAGATCAAGCTCATGGCCGGCGGCGGCGTGAGCTCACCGCCCCACAATCCAATCGAGTCGACCCAATATACGGAAATGGAACTGCGGGCCGCGGTCGAGGCCGCCGAAAACTGGGGCACCTACGTTGCCGTCCACGCCTACCACCCGCGAGCCATGCAAATGGCGATCCGCGCGGGCGTGAAGGTCATCGAGCATGGCCAGCTCGCCGACGAGGAAACCGTCCGGATGATGGCGGAGAAGGGCGTGTGGTGGAGCCTGCAACCGCTAACCTATGACACGCATATGTCCGCGCACATGCCGGCAACGTCGCGGCAGCGGGCGATGCAGGTGTTCGAAGGCACCGACAGGGCCTATCGGCTGGCGCGGAAATACAATGTCAAGACCGCCTTCGGCGCCGACATTCTCGGCGATGCGGAGGCAGCCAACCGACAGGGTGCCGCGCTGATCGTGCTGGCACGCTGGTATTCGCCCGCCGAGGTGCTCAGGATGGCGACGGCCGACAACGGCGAGCTGATGGCCCTGTCCGGGTTCATCAATCCCTATCCCGGCAGGCTCGGTATCGTCGAGGAGGGCGCGTTGGCCGACCTGCTGCTGGTCGACGGCAATCCGCTCGACAACCTCGAACTCGTTGCCGATCCGGACCGGAATTTCCGCGTCATCATGAAGGATGGCAGGATCTACAAGAACGTGCTCCCCAAGTGAGGGCCCGTCTGACGCGCGCCTCACCGGGGTGCGCAATTGCGACTATCGCAGCGTCGATGATTTCGTGGTGCGATACGAGGAGCGCGAGGTGTCGCTCTCCCGTCCGAGCGGCCTCGACTTCTACGTCTCCTACAGGAGCGAGGGACCGGTCGGGCACACCTTCCTGAGCTTCATCTTCGACGAGCGCATCTCCATTGCCTCAATCCCTCCGCCGAGAAGGCCCGCCAGCTCCTGCTGGTCTATCTCGATCGGATCAACGGAGATCGATTTGACCAAGATCCACATAGCCAAGGTTGATTGTGATCTTCGCACTATCGACGGCCTTCGGCCGAAGCTCCACGGAGCGAGCGTCACTCAAATGAGGCCAATATTGATGTATTCTACCCGACAGACCGGCATCTAGCCTGACGACCGGACTAGAATACAGACTGTCAACGGAGCCTCTCAGAGTCCTTGCCAGATGAGATTGCCAGGCCGCCCGGCCTCCAAGCTCTTTTCACCCTGCTCCTCCAGGTCGACGAGGTGATCGAATGGTGCGAACGCGTTCAGTCCAGGCATCAGTTCCGAGAGCAGCGCCTCGTCTCGCACGAGCTCTGCTGGGCGCGCCGCAACCGCCGGCGGGATCAATTGAGGTACGCGGGCCATGATGGGGCAGCGCCTTCGATTTCGTGGTCTTTTTAGAAAATACTTCCTCGTGCTGTTCTTAGCCGTGGTCRTTCCCCTCGCGGCCAACGGCGTCAGCGAGGCCTGGTTCGGCTATCGTGACCAGCGTGCGAGGCTGGATCAACTGCTCGGCGTCGAGGCGAGGTCGGCGGCATCCAGGATTCAGGGATTCGTCGATGGTATCGCCAATCAGCTCGGCTGGCTGGTCCAGCTTCCCTGGAGCGAGGAGCCGGACGAGCGGCGGCTAATCGATGCCCTGCGACTCCTCCGTCAGGTGCCAGCCATTGCGAGCCTCACCCTCGTCGACGGAACCGGGCGAGAGCGCCTTTATGTGTCGCGAGTTGGCCTCAACCGAACCGAGAGCCACACCGACCGCTCCAGCGAGCCCGCCGTCATCGGGGCGCGATTGGCGCGGATCTGGTATGGCGAGGTCAGCTATTACCGTGGCTCCGAACCGTATCTGACGGTCGCAATCTCCGGCAACAGACCCTCCGTCGGCGTGGTTGTCGCCGAAGTCAATCTCAAGCTGATCTGGGACGTCATCTCGGCCATCAAGGTCGGCGAAACCGGCCACGCTTTCGTCCTCGACAGCCCTGGCCGCCTCATCGCCCATCCGGACATCAGTCTCGTCCTGCGCGGAGCCGACGCGGCCACGCTGAAACCCTTTGAGGAGATCCGGACCGCGGTGGAGCATGCGGGCACGGGAGTTGCAACCGGCCACGACGCGCAGGGCAACGCCATCGCGGCCGCGGCCGCACCGGTTTTAGGACCGGACTGGGCGGTCGTCGTCGAGCAGCCTCTCTCGGAGGCCTTCGGACCCACCTATGCTGCCTTGTGGCGGACCGGAGGGCTTCTTCTGGCCGGTGCCGCCTTCGCAGGTCTGCTCGCCTATGCCCTGGCACGCCGAATGACCGAACCGATCCGGCGGCTACAGGAGGGAACCGAGCGTATCGGAGCCGGAGAGTTCGAGCACCGCATTCAGATCAGAACTGGCGACGAGCTTCAGCGGTTGGCGGACAGCTTCAACGCGATGGCTGCCGGATTGGCCCTCTCTCAAGAGCGCCAAGAGCGAATTTCTAAACTCAAACGATTCTTGGCACCCCAAGTGGCCGAACTCGTCGACCGCAAGGGTGACGACGGCGTGCTCGAGGGTCGCCGTACCGAGGTCGTGGCGGTGTTCTGCGATCTGCGTGGGTTCACCGCCTTCTCGGCCAGAGCGGAGCCGGAGGAAGTCATGAGGGTGCTTTCTGAATACTACGAGGCACTGGGCAAGATCATCACGAAATATGCCGCGACGCTCACGAGCTTTTCGGGCGATGGCCTGATGGTGCTCGTCAACGCGCCTGTTCCGGTGGAGGAGCCGTCGCTCACCGCCGTCGATCTGGCGATGGACATGCAGAGGAGCGTGCAAGAACTCATCATTGGCTGGCGAGATCGCGGCCACCTCATCGGGTTCGGAGTGGGCCTCGCCACTGGACCGGCCACAGTGGGGAGGATCGGGTATGAGAGCCGCTTCGACTACACGGCCATTGGCAGCGTCGTGAACCTCGCCGCCCGGCTCTGCGCATCGGCAGCGGATCGAGAGATCCTGACGGATCAGGCCGTCGCAGAGGCGGTGAAGGGCAAACGCGATCTGATCCCGCTCGGACCGCGTCTCCTCAAGGGCTACGACAAGGAAATGCTCGTATTCGGCATTCTCCTCGGAGAAAAGCCGCCCACCGCTTAGGTTTGGCTTCCAGGCAGGGTGTAGGGGTTTTTTAGACGGTCTGCGCTTGATCGGGATCGGTCAAATCGGTTTCGTGGTTCGGTCGTTGAGGCTATGATGCGGCCAGGTCTCCCGGGCGGGCAACATCACCAAGGTGGCGAGGCGATGGCGGTTGAAATCAGAGGCAACCTTGCGTTTCAATCTCTCTCTCGCGCAAGGACCCCGGTCGAATGAGGCGGCGCGACTTCCTTACGTTGCTCGGCGGAGCGACGATATGGAATCTCCCGTCAAGGGCGCAATCACCGCCAATGCCCGTCATAGGGTATCTTGGACCGGAGTCGCCCGGGCCTTTCGCCAGTCGCCTCAAGGCCTTCCACGAAGGTCTCGCTGAAAGCGGATACGTCGAGGGTCGCAACGTGGCGATCGAGTATCGATGGGCGGAAGGACAGTACAATCGATTGCCTGGCCTTGCGGCGGACCTGGTCAGTCGAAAAGTAGCTGCGATCGCAGCTCCCGGCGGCGCTCCCGTAGCGCTCGCAGCGAAATCGGCCACAGCGAACATCACGATCGTCTTCGAGATGGGTGGCGATCCTGTCGCGCTGGGAGTGGTGGACAGCCTGTCGCGGCCACGAGGTAATCTCACAGGCGTGTCGAGCTTGAGCGTGGAAGTGTCAGGTAAGCGGCTGGAGTTCATGCACGATTTGCTCCCCACCACGTCCGTGTTCGCCGTCGTCGTCAACCCGACCAGCCCGACCGCCAATCTACAACTGAAAAACCTCCAATCGGCGGCCGATAGTCTCGGGGTCAGAATTCACGTTCTGCACGCCAGCACCGAGCAAGAGTTCGACACCGTATTCTCAGCTCTGCCGCAATTGCGAGCGGGCGGAGTCGTGTTCACCTCTGATCCATATTTTGCCAACCGCAGCCAGCAGCTYGCTGCGCTGGCTGTTCGCCATGCCATGCCTGCAATCACTCAATCTCGCGACTTCGCGATCGCAGGCGGCCTGATGAGCTATGGRGGCGATTTTACGCAATCACATCGTCGCGCCGGYATCTACGTCGGACGGATACTCAACGGAGAGAAGCCCTCTGATCTTCCGGTCCAATTGGTCACGAAAGTCGAACTGTTCGTCAACCTGAATGCAGCCAACAAACTGGGCGTCACCGTCCCGCCCTCGCTCATCAGCGGCGCCGACGTGGTGATCGAGTAGCATKCGAGAGGGGCTGCTTSGCGGTGACGATCGAGAGAACGTCGATCTGCCGCTTGTCGATGAGCGCGACCGCTTGCTCRAACTCCTGATCGAACCTGAACGACCCCTTGAGATCGATCTCCCTGGCCATGACAGCGTTTGCAGGCACTGAAATCAAGCCACCSGGCAAGTTGCCGATTTGCACGACCGTGCCCCCCCGGCGAACGTTGAGTATCGCCGAGGAAAGACCGGCGGCGGTACCGGAAACTTCGAACGCGACGTCGAAGGGTCGGATTGCAGCGAGGTTCTCAAGAGCATTGCCGCCGCCTGAGATGTCGACGACATGGTCGGCGCCAAGGCGCTGCGCGAAGGCAAGTGGAGCAGCTGCAACGTCGACCACGGCGATTTCCGACATCCCCGCCAATCGGGCGGCAAGCATCGTCAGCAGACCGATCGGACCGGCGCCGAACACGAGGCCTCGCGTTCCCGCGACAGGTCCTGCGCGTCTCACGGCATGCAGGCATAGGGCGAGTGGCTCCGCGAGCGCCGCCGACTCAAGGGGCGTATCGGGTGAAATCTTCACGCATTGAGATGGAACGACATCGAAGTAAGTGGCAAAGCCGCCTTGCATATGCGGGGTCTTCGAGGCCGAACCCATAAAGTAAATTCTCGCACAAATTCAGGCGCCCTTCCCGGCATCGCGCGCACGTGCCGCACCATCGCGAGGGATTGACCGCCACCCGATTTCCCGCGCTCAGACCTGCTGCCGTGCCGGCGATCTCCAATAGCACATCACGTTCCCTCGGTGGTTCCGCCGGAAACCCGAGACGCTGGTCGCTCGGATCACCCGCCTGTTGCTGAACGGTCGCGACACCGAAGCAGCGGACAAGCCCTTCCTTCCCGTTGAATACGATGACAGGCCGCCCGAAAGTTTCAGGATCGGGTCGACCGCTGGGTTCATGCCGGCTGCGAGCCAAACTTCAGCCGCGGCAAGATCGAGCGGACAATCGCTTTCTGGAAGACGCCCTGGAGACAGTCTTTGCCCAGGCCATGAAAATAGATCCGGCCCAGGCACCCGAAGGAACCATCCGATGTCTCCGGCGATTGAGCCGACATCCAGGAGGACGACATGGCAGGCAAGGCGAATTTCACGCCGGAGGAATGGACCCGGATCGTGGCAAGTCCGATGGTGGCGGGCATGGCCATCACGGCAGCGGATCCGAGCGGTCTTTGGGG
>NZ_JBFUHH010000026.1:0-44810 GCF_056402495.1 Microvirga sp. P4_A5
CTTATCGACCGGCTCTGGCGCCTCCAGGACGACGTTGAGGCGGTCAAGGCGGAAGCGGAGCGGACAAAAGAACTCGCCCGGCAACTTGCGGCCGACGCGACCTTGGAGATCAGCAAGTCGCTGGACCAAGCTGCCGAGCGAGCGCAGCAGCGCGTGCGGGAGGCTGAGGATGCTGTTGCCGCCATCCTATTCTCGCCGCCTGTGGCGAGGATCGTGCGTGTGATGTCTGACGGCCGGACGGTGTGGGCTGCCTTCGAGGCCGGCCCCACGACCCCAAAGGCGGTGGCCGAGGCCTTCGGGAAGGCGCTGCCTCCGCTTCTTGCCATCCTAGGCGAAATCGGGATCGCGAGAGGTGTCGAGGCGCAGGCCGCGGCTTTATGCGGATCGGTCACCGATGCGCTTCGCGCGGGAGTCGACGTAGTACTTCCGTCAGCCGGCCTCCCAGAACTATCAGCCGCTTGCCATAACGCCTTGTCTCGCGGCGAGCTTCCGAATTCGTGCCCAGATGCGGGGCTGGTCACTACGCTGTTCGATTTGAGCGCCGACCTTAAGAGGCGCACTGAGTCGCTCGGGTTCAGCCAGGAATTCAAATCCCTGCAGGCGTCGCTCGTCGCCGCGATGGTTAGCCTTGCGGCACTTGGGGAGGCTCGCCGGGCCCTTGGTACGACATTGCCAGCGGGGGGATTGGCGGCTTGCGCTCTGCCCGGACCGGATGTCGCCCTCGTTTTGAGGCAGGTCGGACTTCGCCAAGCCCAGGTGCTGGACGCGCTAAGGCGCGTTGCGGACGAGGGCTGCGCACTGGCCGAACGGTTCGTCGTCCGCACACCTGAGCAGGCGAGCCGCGAGATGCTTCAGGCTGCACTCCGGCTCGCCGCGCACGCGATCGACCAGATTCCCGTCGTCACGCTGTTGGGACTGGCCGAGGCCGCGTTCACGGAGCTCTCCCGCAAGATCAGTGCTGTCGCCCTCCTGGTCCCCCAAAATTCCGACTCTTCAGCGGCACTCAACGTCCTTGCGGAGACGGTCGCGTCAGCTCCTGCGAAGATCGTCGAGCACCGCAACCTCCTCAGGACAAGTACCGGTAAGCTTCGACAAATTGCCGATGGTGCTGCTGCCGCCACCAGCGCGAGCCTCGCAGAGGCGGTCGCAGCAGCTCGGCGCGATGCGCAGCAGCGGTCCTGCTCGCTGCCGACGAAATCCTAGTGCGTGCGGAAGCGCTGCTCGCTGGGATTCTACACGACCTGATCGATGCCGAAGCGACTCCCGTGGTCAGCCTTGTATCCGTGGCAACGGACTTGTTGAAGCAAGCAGACGGTCTCCTGGCCTTGTTGGAGGTACCGTACGACGCGCTGATCGAGGCACGTGACCTCCTCACCAAGCAGATCACGGACCAGACCAATCCTATCGTGGTCAGGCTACTGACCGCCGCGGGAAAAAGGCTCCAGGATGGTCAGGACGTCGACCGTAAGGATCTCTTCATGATCAATCCGCGTGACAATGGGGGTGTGCGGATTGACGACTTTATCGCCGAACGAAATCTCATCCAGGGCGCGCGTGACCGCCTTGAAGCGGGAGATTCAGAAGGGGCGCTGGGAAGCCTCAGAGCGCTTGGGAAAGCATATAGCAAGCCCGCGCTAGTTGTCCTTGTAGACCGGTTCGCACGCATTGACGGAACATTCCTAAAAACTGTCGTCGTCGAGGCGCTAGATTTGCGGACACTCCGAGCGGAACTTGAGAAGCTCGTCCGGGACCTCGTCCCGACAAGGGCGACTCTCAGCTATGATCTTTCCGCCGAACTCGACAAGTTTCCAAAGGGCCAGGAGATCTTCGTCCCAGCCTCGGGCACCCGGCTCGACATTGCGGCCCGCACGGTCGTCGACTTGCGGATACCAAACAAGGCGCCGGAAATCCGCGTCGACGGCAAAGTTGGTCCCTTCAAAATTGCGCTGCTGGGCAAGTTCGAGGCCGTTATCCTCCATTTCCGCGGGCTTACCTTCCAGTCTGGAGGCGGACGGACTTCCAGCTTCGACGTGCGCTTCGACAAGGTCGAAATCGGCAAGCAGGCAGAGTTCCTCAAGCAACTCGAGTCCTACATCACGCCGAAGGGTGGCCGGCCACCGATCCGTCCATTGACGGATCGGCCCGGTATTGAGGCCAGCTACGGGGTCAATCTCGGCTCCTTCGGGGTCGGTACGCTCAGCTTCTCGAACGTCACGCTGAATGCGGGCGCGCGGCTGCCATTCACGCCCACCGAGGCTGAGTTCTTCGTCTCGATCGGCAGGCCCGATGCGCCGTTCCTGATCTCCTCGACCATCTTCGGAGGCGGCGGCTACCTCGCCCTGCTCGCGAACCCACAAGGCTTTGTGGGGTTGGAGGGCAGCTTCGACTATGGCGGCGTGTTCGCGTTCGGCTTTGGTCCTTTGACAGGCTCTGGTCAGATCACGCTCGGCGTATTCTTCCGGTCGGGTCGGGGGGACCCCCAGCCACAACTCGGCGTCAACTTCATCGCACGCGGCGCCGCGAACATCGCCTGCTTTGGCTTTTCGACCTCGCTGTTCGTCCGGCTTACTTCGAAGGATGGTGGGCCGATGCAAGGCCTTGCCACATATACATTCGGTTTTTCCCTCGGATTCGACGATATCGAGTTCAAAGTCGACGTCTATGTCAACCAGGGCGCATCAGTGGGCAAGGGCGGCTCGCCCGCGAATCAGGCCAACTTGCTCGAACTGCCTGCCTTCCTGCAGACCGAGTATGCCGCGCTCCCCGCATCCAAGAAAGCGAAGCCATCCGCGAAGCAGCCAGTGGTTAGCGCCGTCGCCGACGGGCCTGAATTGCGGGTGGAAGGACCCTCGCAGGAGGCCGACTGGTTCGGCTACCGGGGTCTGTTCGACCGTTCACTCTCCCCCCTCTACCCTATCTGATAGGACACCATGACCAAGCAATCGCACACCGTTTTGCACGAGGCGCTGGGTCCCACTCCAGCCAATACCGACCTGATCTCTGTCGGTATCGGCGTCCGCGTGGTGCCGGGTGGCWTTGTCGACGTCAATGGCGTTCATGCCATACAGGCCACCCTTATCTTGGCACCAATCGCGGCTCCTGCTGCAGCCAGTGCGTGCGGCGCCTCAGTGGACCTCGCTAATTGGCCAGAGGCCGTCGAGGTTCTGCTAACCGAAACCGATGTCGTGAGCCCGTCCGCCGTACAGGCCGGGCAGTCGAACTTGCGCATCCTCCTCTCGCCTGTCACGGATGGCCCCTTGGTGCCAGCGCCGGATAGGGTGACGAAACTCGATGCATTCCGGGCGATGTTTCACCAGCAGAGTTCGACCGGCGTCAGCGATATGGGGAAATGGCGACAACAACGCCGCAGAGACATAACCGACATCGGCGAGATGTGGCGTCGTCTTATGGCACCGAATGGTGATAAGGACTGGAAGGCGCTTGCGGATGCTCTCTCCATTACGCCGGGCAAGACGCTCACTGATCTCAGCAGACCGTCGACCGATGGTGGTAGAGCGCCTCCGGACATCCGAAGCGTGGGCCGTGGCGAAGCCGCACTCCTCTTTGGGCTTGAGCGTGCAAGCAGCCTCGTCGCGAGGCTTAAATTGGCTGACGACGAGGCATGCACCGCCCGGGCCGTCGAATGCAACCTGGGCGCGCCACGCGTCCCGCCCCAGCAAAGGACGTCCTTGACGGACGCAGACCGAGACGCCGCTGCTGCGACCCGCTCGACCACCACCGCTGCAACCCAAAAGAAGGCGGCCGCGGCCCTGACCCAACTCCGAGAGGCTGGCCTGAGCCGTGCCGCCTTGGCCGAACGATTCGGTGCCTACCTCGATTGCCTCAGTGCCAGCCAGTCCTCCGAGTGCATCGCCAAGGCCGCGGACGGCGACACGGAAGCAGTTGCCGCAGCCCTCGCGAGGAGCCTAGGTCGCCACGAGGACGCGGCGAAGCCGGTCCCACCCGATGATAATCGGCTTGCCAACTCGGAACGCAAGCGAAGGGCTGCTGAGGAGGCACCGCTCACCCGTCTGCGCAGCATCCAGTCGCAGCCATCTCTTGCAAGGCTGTTCAATCTCGTCGTGGACATCCTCATCCCCTATTCGGCCTTCGAGACGGCTGCGGGATCGGCCAAGCGCTATTTGGAAAGGCCTAGCATCGAGGGGTTCTCGCGCTTCGCCTTCCTATCTGCCGCCATCGAGTGCCGAGGCGCTACGCGGCGTACCTGGACAACTACGAAGATCCGCCTCCTGGACGACGTCAGAGATCACGGGACGCCGGATGCATGGGCCTGCACGCGGGCGGAACTAGATTTGTTCGCAGCCATGTCGGATGATGCGCAGCGAACAAGTCGAGACCAGTTGATCGCCGCGGGTGCCCTGCCCCAGATCGACGGGGTAGTCGACCTCGGGGCCGCACGCGTCGTCGGCGGTCGGCGCGAACCTCGCTTCGACATCGTCACTCTCGACCCCGTGCAGGCGGCAGAGGCGCGCCAAACTGCCGAGACCGGGCAGGCGGGCCCGCGACGCGATCTCCTCACGCTGCGCAGCGTGGGTATGGCCCTCGTTGACCGGTGGCGCGAGACGTCGGCGCTAGCTCAGGCGCTGGGGAGCATCAACCGCCTCGCCGGCGGCGAAGAGACTATCATCGACGCCGAGGATCTTACCGTCGGGCATCGCCTCGATGTAGCAGTGCTGGACCGCAAGGAAAAGGTTCTTCGGTGGCGCTCGCTGTGTGACCGCACCATCCTCTTCGACGAGACTCGCGGCGCAGCCGGAGCGTCACTCGGGAATTCCGAGATCGAAGCCCTGCTCAAGCGTGCCATTCCAGACCCAACGACGCGAGCAGATCTGGACGCAGCCTCTGTCGTCCTCTCCGCACGGCTCACCGACGCAGACGGCGACAATAAGACCGCTCATGTCGATGACATAGTCGGTACTTGGACAGGATCCCCGCTCGGGATCGACCTGAACAGCATCCCAGTGAAACTGAAGGACGCCGACGCATTACGCCTCGGACAAACCTACCGTATCAGAGGGCGCCCCGGGGCAGCCGCGGCCACGCGCATACCAGTACTCGCCTTCGGTGGAGGCTATCACTTCGGTCTCACGCCCCGACTTCAAGGTGGGGTCGCTCGACGGCTCGCTGGCGGCGAATGCTACGAGCGAGCCGGGGAAAACCGCTCGGCTCTCCCTGCACGCGAAGATGGCCCCCGCCGCTTTCTGCGGCACGAGAGGATCGAGGCACCGCTGGTCACAACCCCTCTCGGCATTCTGCAACGGCGTTTTGACGGTCTAGAAGACGGCTTGCACGAGTCGGCCCGCACAATTTTAGTACGCTCGCGGTTCGCGGACAAGGATGGTGCCTCGAGGCCAGCTGATTCGTTCGACGGGTCGTACCGCGTTGTCATCCCGCCGTCAGTTTCGCCGACCTTTGCCGACCGCCATGAAGTCTTCGAAGCTCTGAGGCCAGACAGCCTCGTCAGCTACGGCGCCTCGGGTCCGGCCTCAGGACAGCGCAGGTGGAATGGCCCGCCAGACGGCCTTGAGGACGTCGACTACGACTCCGCGGCGGGCGGGTTTCCAGTTTACGGCTTTAACCGCACGAGCGGCGGGGAGGTCGAGCCAGACATGCCGGGGGAGGCAATAATCCGCCCGCGCCAAGCCGGAGGTGCGGGACGACGCGACCCCTACTACCCGGATCCGGCTGCCCGGTACATCGTGGTTGCGGCGAGAGACCTTTCGGGGCGCCTCCTTCCCGGCGCTCCGCTCGTCGTTCCCGTGAGGACGGAGGGAATGACGTTCCCTAGGGTGCGTCCGATAGCCATCGACGTTGTCCCTGATCGGAACCGTTCGGATAAGCCCCTGACGCAGGAGCGCATCCTCGGGCTTGAGACAGAGGCCCGCACTCTGATTCGCGGCGGTGCCGCACTGTTCACCCATCCGCGCCCGAAGCTGGCAACCGT
This sequence comes from Microvirga sp. P4_A5, assembly GCF_056402495.1. Classification (NCBI taxonomy): domain Bacteria; kingdom Pseudomonadati; phylum Pseudomonadota; class Alphaproteobacteria; order Hyphomicrobiales; family Methylobacteriaceae; genus Microvirga; species Microvirga sp. P4_A5. The sequence goes on from NZ_JBFUHH010000026.1 coordinate 5,966, forward strand.
TCGAGTGGGCGGGGAAACGCTCACGCGGAATGGATCGGGAATCGCAGCCTCCCGGGTCGAGGTGAGACTCGAACCGGGAGACAGCTTGGAAATCGACCTGTGGTGCCTGCCGGACGTGGATGACCTCGCGCGTTGGTTCGATTTGATAGAGACGAGCGCACTGCTCGTCGCCCACGACCCCAAGGTTGGCGCAACTTGCTACGATTGCAACGGTTTCGATCGCCGGCTGGCGCTCCTCGGATTACCACAACTGAATCGCCTCATTGATCTCGCCGGGAAAAACCGGCTGGAGGTGGATGCGCTGATCTGTGCTGCCAACCAAGACCGTATCCCTCGCGGAGCCGTTCGGTGCATGGCACAGTTGGCCCATACAACCATCCTCGCGCGACCGACGCCCGAAGTCGCCGCCCGTGTCACTGTCACAGTGACACATGCCATCGACCGCCCCCTGCGCGCGCCTGCCTTGGCCCGCGCTGTCGCCGCACCTAGGCGAGCTTTCCCGTTGCCCCCGCGCCAGGATCGGCCACTCCCGACGGTGTCAACCGTCACAATCCACCGCCTTCTGGACGAGGCGAGAAACCGAGCCCTGGCGTTCCCCGGGGTCCCCGACGGAGCCCCTCCGGTTCCGGCGTTCGAGGACGAGGCGACCAACCCCCTGATCCTCGGCGCCGTAGACGTCGACGGCCCGACCACCGGGTTCTTTGAGATCCGAGCCGAAGCGGAGTGTCTTGTCTCAAGCCAGTTTGACGACGAACGCAGGCGGCGCACCGACTCCGAAGTCGCGCGTGGTCTCTGGCCGCGTAGCGCACTGACAGGAGAAAGGCTAACTCCTTTCGACGTCTACGGGTTCGAGGTGGCTGCGGACGGTACTGTCAAGTTGCCGCGCGAAACCGCGACGCTACTTCGTGCAGATGACTCGATTCCATTCCCGTTCGAGATCGGCCGGGGCGGGCTCACAGCCCGCGACCTACGGGGGGTGCAGCAACCGCCGCGGGAGGCGAGCCCAGCACCGGGACAGCCGCCGAACGAGGCGAAGAAGGAGGATGAACCGCATAGAAGTCGCTCATCGCAGCCCTTCCGTATTGGCGATACGAAAGCGCGCATTCTTATGCTTTCGGCCGTGGCCGGGTCACGCACGGCTTGGTGCTTCCGCCAGCCGAATGATGACGTCATCGCGGAGGCGGATGCGACGCGTAAATCCGATCCTATCCGCGTCGCACTGCAGGCCACGAAGGCGCCGGCGAAGGTTTCGCCTCTGACAGTCCTGCCGGCATTTCGGCTCGTGCCTGAGGAGTCGACGAACGACAGGGTCACCTCCATCCAAAGGCAGGTGCGTCTCAGGATCAGAATGCGGCGCCCTTGGTTCAGCTCGGGCACCGGCGAACGCCTCGGCATCGTGCTCTGGCCGCCCGATATCGGGCGTCAGCGGATCGACGCATCGGGCTCACGGGTGGCTCGCGATTACGATGTCGCGGGGAACGCGCTTCGCGACATGGATCTGGAAGCGTTTAATGACGTCGATCTGGGTCCCGGAGGCCCTTACGTCACCCGCTGGGGGGGCGACCCGATTAAGGGGCCTCAGGGCCAAGTCAGTTGGTTGATGCCGCCATCTGCCTTCGCTGACCTCGCAGGCGCCGCCGTACACGATGATTCCATCTCGGTAGGACCAAATCGGTTCCGACCCGAAGACCAGGGCGCGGATGCGGTCGACGTTGCCTACGTGCCGCGCGTCTCGATGCCGGTCCCTTCCGACCCGGCAGGGACGAATACGGCAACCCAGATGGAGGTAGCGCTCCTGACCTACCGCCCGCGTTTCGACGTCGATCAGGAGACCTGGTATTGCGATGTCTCCCTGAATCCCGGAACTGTGCCGGAACCATTCGCTAGGCTAGGGCTCGTCCGATACCAGCCGAACGCGCCCGCTCACCTTCGCACGTCCGAACCGGTCGTGGAGTGGGTCCAACTCCTGAACGAGCGGAAGGTCACGGTTGAGGTCGACCGCGATAATCCGGCACTTGTCCACGTGCGGGTGGACGGAACCGGGCGGACCCATGCGCCGATCGATCCGGCAGGCTACGACCCGGCGCGCGTTGAGTGCTGGCTTCATCGGCCCATCATGAAAGTGTCCATCCTCCGCCGGCGGCGAAACGGAATCGAGGAGGCCGCCAAAATGGCAGAGGGTCCTGATGGCGCACGCCCTGGGTTCAGCCGACGGGCCGAGCGCACCTGGGTGCCCACGACGCAGACCGAATGGTCCTCCTTCCTCATGGATTGGGACGATACGCTGATATTGGGTTCGTACTGCGCCTCTCCGGGCCGCGGCGCGTCTGCCACCCCGCAGTCCCCGGGGCCGATGGAGCGGGCCGAACACGCTTCACGGGCCTACGCGGCTATTCGGCCCGACGTGCCCGGTTGCTCCGGCATGGTCATGTCGTGGAGCACACGGTTTCTGATCGCAGGCGACCTCCTAAAGCCTCCCCCCGGGGAGAGCTATTCCGTTCTCGTCGAAGAAATTGAGCCGATGCCGCCGACAACGTACTCGGATGAGCCGATCGCGTTGGATAGGCCTCCCCCAGCCGGCCGGACAATCGTCGCCGTCTCTGGCCCGCGCTTCGCGGCTCGGGTGCCCATCGGCCCAAGTAGTTGAATGGTGCCCCACTTTACGCCGTGTCTGATGAGAAATGGACCGAATGCTGGCTTCAAAAAGCTTCAGCTTGGCCAACTGTTAGGGAAGCGGACAAGTTATTCGGACTGTCAAAGGGTTTCCCCTGCGAACTCCAAGAGATCCACTGAATCGACAGGGTCGTGCGTCTCTGCAATGCGCCAAATGGCTATGGAACTGTGAAGGGGCGCCTCACTGCACTGTACGACTCGGTCCAAGGCTTTGGAGATCAAATGCCTTCAAGAAACAGCCACTATCTTATCCTTCGGGCGGGCATTCTGTCGGCAAAAACCTGAACGGCTGTTGCGATATCTCTTCGGTCCCCCGAGACCGAGATTATCTGCACGACGCGCATAGCACATTTATTATTTCGGCGGCTTACTATAGCTATTGCCTCTTCGCCGAGTTTTTGCTCTGCGCGGGGTCTCAACATTATTGACACTACGAAGTGAGTACGACCGAAGATAGTAGCTCGTAGCGTATGCCGCCACGCGATACAGTTGTCACTTCTCAGGACGCACAATAAGCTTTCTACTAGGCGATGTAGTACTTTTCGTCGACCTTACATCATCTGGCAACAACAAACTGGTCCGCGAGGGAACCTCCTATGACACGAGTTCCACACGATATTCCATCTATCCTATGTGTGGCTCTTCTGACAGCTGCACTGGGCCCGGTTGCGACCGCATCGGCGGAAACGCTCTCACTTCAAGTGAAGTCGTATATTAGTTCGGTAAATCTTCTTGATCCGAATCAATTCGATCCAGATGCCAAATCCTGTCAAGCTGCTATGGCAGCGTTGGTCAATTGCGGGACTCTCAATGAGGATCCTCCAGATGGAAAAAAGGCATCCAAAGATTATCGCTTGTGGTCGGAGGTGACCATTGATGCTACGTGCTCGGGTAACAAGCTATCGAAGTGGGACATGAAGCCAGTCCAGCAGGATTTTGGATCGGAGTTCGTAATTTTTTCRACAACTGGAAACTTAGCCAAGCCGCTGACCGCGACTCCCGCTTTAAAGGGATCAACTCCGACCGATAAGGTCGATTTTGGATACCGCTTGCGTGGCCAGCCGAATCAAGCTGGCATTGACGTGATGAACAAAGTCAAACCGCGCACCTGCAGCTTCATTTGGCATGAGGTAGCGGGAACGTTGAGCTGCCAATCTGGCAAACCCGTTCTCACCGCAAATTTGAACGGCAGCAAGTTTCCCTCCCACCGTTTGTGGTCAGCGGGGCAGCCAATAAAGCAAAATCAACAGGGTCCTTTCAAAAACCTTTGGAAGTGTAGCCCCACGGATCCTTTGATGGTTCAATGACCAACCGACGGCAGGTTCGATCATTGTTCTCGCTCAAAGCCTCGAGCCGTCCGACTGGCACAATTTTCGAGAAAAGCTGTACCCATCGTTCGGCTGCCCGGACCGAGAGAAGCGGCGTCAGTTTATTCCGGGAAAATGCCCCTAGGTGGAGTACAAGGAAGCTATCACTGCGCAACCGAGTGATGCTTCCCATACGCTTCCCAATCGAGGCTTCTGGGAAGCTTGCCTTGAAGCTACAAGAACTAACACTACTTTGGGAGATTCATTCGCGGATATGGCGGAGCCGTATTCGGCAGTGCGGACATCGTAGGAAGATCGGCGCGGGGGAAAGCGCTGTTATGACGGCGCGTCGAATGGCTGGCAGTGTCGGTTGCGGTGGGCCGTGACGGCTTCTTTTTTTCCCGCTTCGCCTGCCGCAGGCGCTGATGTTGAAGAAATGCGTACGCGATCATGATCATGAGCGTATGTCGGTGCAACCCCTGCCATGATCGCCCTTCGAAATGATCGAGACCGAGTTCTTCCTTCATTTGCTGATGGGCCTGCTCGCACACCCAGCGCGCCTTGATGGTGGAAGCGAGTGTCTTCAAGCCCGCCTCCGCTGGCAGATTGGAAAGATAGTACTTGCGCTCGCCTGACGAGCGCCATTCGCCGATCAGCCATGCCTCTTCGCCCGGCATGTGCTGCTGACCTCTGTCGAGGATGCGTTGAGGTTGCCCGTCAGCAATACGAACACGCAGGGCGGCGAAACGAACTGTCAGAGAGCCTTTTGTGCCGCGACGCCAACTGACTTTCTTCCACACTGCCGCTGAAAGCCTGGTTTCAGCCGCCACCGAGAGGATGTCGGGGATCGGGTTCTTGCGCGGCCGTCCACGGTCTGCGACGGGGAAGATCAATGAAACGTCTGCCGGATAGACCTTCTGATGCTTGGGAATGCCCACGGCCCAGGTAAGGCCCCGCGCGCTCAAGCCCTGGCGAAAGGGCGCCGACAGACCATAGCCGGCATCGGCAAGAACGGTGCCGAAGCGCAGGTCGGCTGCCATCAGGCGGTCGATCTCCTCGAGCGCCATCTCGGGCTTGCTACGGAAATGCCGATTCTGTGCGGGAACGCCGGCCTTGATCATTCGAGTGGGATCGCTCGTCCAGCTTTCCGGAAGGAACAGGCGCAACCCCACGGCAACGGGGACCTCATCGCGGGCGAGCGTCAGCGATACCAGCGTCTGACAATTGGCTCTCTTGCCCAGCATGGACGCATATTGCGGAGCGACGCCGACCGAATGCTCACCCTTCTTGGGCAGGCTCGTATCATCGATCACCAGAAAGGCATCTGGAGCACCGACAAGACGATCGGCCTGCCGAGCCAACTCCTCCTCAAGCGGGGCTGCGTCCCAAACGCCGCCCGAAATGAAATGATGGAGCCGGTCGTAACGCTCGGGCGCAAAACGCGCCGCCATCGGCTCCATGCTCTTGCGATCGCCAGGCCCGATCAGACCCGTCACATAGAGGGGACACATCTGCCGCCGTTTCTTGTGACCCAGCTTCTCAACAAACGGTTTAAGCCAATCCGTCAGTGCAGCATCCCATTCCGCCATCGCTTTGCGCTCCTGAAACAGCGCAAAGCATCACCGCTCGTCGTAACCAATCCGTTAATCTACCAAAGTAGTGCTAAGTTGTTGATTTGGAATGGTACAGCCGCCCGGCTTGAACGGGGGACCCCCAGATCCACAAACAGCAGCTTGACCCGCAGCAGGCGCAGCGCACTTCCTAAGGTGTCAGAAGCTCTAGTCGTTTAATCGAAGTGGGCGCGAACGGCGCTTGGAAAAGATCACGCTCGGCGGCCGTCGCCATCGCCGGTCCGCAGATATGACGCGACGACGGTCGGCCCTTCGGTGGCGTTCCGGGCCACCAGCCCCGAGAAGAACCGGAGAAGATCAGATGCCTTGCGCTAGCAGACCGCGATCCACCTAAATCTTTGAAAAGATTGGTGGGTGCACAAGGGCTCGAACCTTGGCCCGCCGATTAAGTCTACTCCGCAAAGCGCCTGTCTGTTTTGGCTCAGATTTTGCAGTCTCCGATATCGCTCGGCAGCTAAGCGTTGAAGCCGGATCGCACTTCTGCAGCATCCAGTGCCGTGGCCAGCGAAAGTCGTCAAAGCATAGCTCACTGCCCTCAGAAATCCCCTGTGCGACAGGAACGAGCTAGTGAGCGTCTCGCGGTTAGTAATTATTTATTCCTGCTGAAAATAGAAGGCAGCTTCGGCCACCGGTTACCCCCACCGTTACCCGAGAGACAGAATGCATAAATCAATTTCTTAAATCTTCAACACAACTATCTGATTTTATTGGCGACCCCGCCTGGGCTCGAACCAGGGACCTACTGCTTAGAAGGCAGTTGCTCTATCCAGCTGAGCTACGGGGCCGCGAAGGCCGGGGGCCTAGTGGGTCCAGGGGCCGACCCGGTTGAACTTGAAATTGTCCGAATAGGCCATCGGACGCCGCTTCACTTCCTGCGGTTCCTCGACGCGATAGGCGATGCCTTCGCGCTGGGCATAGGCTTCGGCTTCTTCGCGAGTGTCGAACCACAGGCGGAGCTGCTGCCGCGTGTCGCCGGAGCTGGTCCAGCCCATCAGGGGCTCGATCTCACGGGGATTGGCCTGGTCGAAGGCGAGCAGCCACTGCTTCGTGCGGGCCATGCCGGACTGGGTTGCGGATTTGGCCGGCTTGAAAATCCGTGCTGCCATCGATTCGGCTCTCTCACATAATCCATCGGCAGAGATGGTCGGGGCGGCAGGATTTGAACCCGCGACCCTCTGGTCCCAAACCAGATGCGCTACCAGGCTGCGCTACACCCCGATGTCTCTCAAGCCGTGACGTTGCCTAGTGTTTTTTCCGCGGGGCCGCAAGCCCCTCGCTCGTATGAAGTGAGTATAACGGACGGGAAGCGAGCGGGGTCCCGGCAGCGGCGGCCCTTGCTGGATCAGCGTTTGAATAGCGGGTGCTCGATCCGGTCGCCCGCCTTGATGCCGAGCTTGGCGGCCGTGCCCGCATTGAGTTCCAGCACCGCGAGAACCGGTTCGCCGGAGGGAATGGTTCGGGTCGAGAGCGGTTCGGTATTGGCGGCGATCCGCGCAACGGTGCCGTCCTGCCGGACGAATAGCATGTCGAGCGGCAGGTAGGTGTTTTGCATCCACATGCTGACCGGCCCGACCTTGGCGAAGTCGAACAACATCCCCTGGTCGGCCGGCATGGCGCGACGATACATGAGCCCCTGCGCCCGGTCCGCATCGTTGCGGGCCACCTCGACCTTGAAGTTCTGCCGCTGGCCGCCCTGGGTCGCAATGGACAGCGCTTCGAGCGCCTGCGCATAGGCCAAGCTTGCGGAGGCCAGCAATGTCAGGCCGACGATGGCGGACGCGAAGCGTCCCGGGAGGCTGATTGTCATGAGAAATCAGTGCGAATGGGGGAGCGCGGTATCGGCGAGCCGAACCTCGGCGGCCATGAGGCCCTTCGAGCCATCGCCGAAACGCACGAAAACCTGATCGCCAGGCTTCAATTCCATGATGCCGTAGCGCCGCAGCGTTTCCATATGGACGAAAATGTCCGGCTTATCCTCGCCCTGCGTGAGGAAACCGAAGCCCCGCAGGCGGTTGAACCATTTCACCGTCGCGGCTTCGAGCCCGCTGGTCGCGACCACCTGCACGTGGGTGCGGGGCAGCGGAAGCTCGGACGGGTGAAGAGCAGTGGATTCGTCGAGGGAAACGACCCGGAAGGCCTGGAGGCCGCGGGGCCGCTGAACCGCCTCGACCACGATCCGCGCGCCCTCGTTGGCGATCTGGTAGCCGTCGCGGCGCAGGCAGGTGACATGGAGAAGGACGTCAGGCAGGCCGTTATCCGGCAGGATGAAGCCGAACCCCTTGGCCACGTCGAACCACTTGATCCGACCGCTCACCTGGATCAGATCCAGCGAAGGCTCCGCGGGCGTATCCCGCGCGACCTCGCGATGGCTGTGATCCTGAGATCCATCCTCGCGGAGGTCGAATGATCGTGACCGAAAATCGCTAGCCATGTACAAACCCGAACTCAAAACAAAACGCCGATTCTGAAAAGCAGGATAACATCGTCCTGTCTTAGCGAAAGCCCAGAAACGCGCTTTGACGGCCGAACTTTGCCAAGCATACGCGAATCACCTCAAAGATCATTGGCAATTTTGGACAGGATCGGGCCGATTTCCCCAGCAATTACAATGTCGGCCAGGTCATCCAAAGGGGTCGGCTCCCGGTTGACGATCACCAGGCGCGCCCCGTTTTCCTTCGCCAGCGAGGGCAGCGACGCGGCCGGATACACGACCAGAGACGATCCCAGAACGAGAAAAAGGTCGCTCGCCAGAGCCAATTCAAGGGCCGCGCGCATTCTCCCGGCGGGCATTGCCTGTCCAAACGAAACGGTGGCCGATTTCACGATCCCGCCGCAAGCCTGGCAGCATGGCGCCTCCCCCGTCGCCTCGAAACGGGATCTGATGTCCGGCAGTTCGTGCCGCGTACGACAGTCGAGGCAAACCGCGTAGGTGCCGTTGCCGTGAAGCTCGATGACCTGGTCGTCCGAAAGACCGGAGGCCTGGTGCAGATTGTCGATATTCTGCGTAATGACCGCCGGCATCTTGCCGGTTGCCACCAGCGCCGCGATGCCGTGGTGCCCTCGGGACGGCGCGGCATCGCGATAGAGATCGTCCATCGTGAACTTCCGCCGCCACGCTTCCCGGCGCGCGTCCGGGCTTTGCAGGAAAAGCGCGAAGGGAATCGGCTTGTTCTTCATCCATGGGCTGTCGGGGGAGCGGAAATCGGGCACGCCGCTTTCAGTCGATATCCCCGCGCCGGTGAACCCCGCGATGGTGCGGGATCCCCGGATCATGTCCTGGAGCACTGCGATTGACGTGGCGAGGGGATCGGGCATGAAGCTAATATAGGCGTACGGATTTCCGGGTCACGCCGCCATCCTCGAGACGGATCGTACCTTGGACAAACCGCCGCTGACCGCCCCTACCCTCGCCCGCCGCCGATGGGATGTGATCGACGTGGCGCGCGGCGTCGCGATCCTGGCGATGATCCTCTATCATTTCGGCTGGGACCTGAGCTTTCTCAAGCTCATCGAGACCAACGTACTGGCCATGCCGGCCTGGCGCTGGTTCGCACGTGCGATCGCCGGGTCGTTCCTGTTTCTCTCCGGCATCGGGCTGGTGCTGGCCCACGGACAGACGATCCGGTGGCAGCCGTTCTGGCGGCGCTTCGGAATCGTCGGCGGGGCGGCCCTGCTGGTGACCGTCGCGACCTGGTTGGCATTTCCCGACAGCTACATCTTCTTCGGCATCCTGCACTGCATCACCCTGTCGAGCGTCCTCGCGCTGCCGTTCCTGCGCGCACCGATGCCGGTGACGCTGGCTGTGGCGGTCTTGGTTCTGGCAGGGCCGCTGATCTTCACCGCTCCGGCACTCGACGCGCCATGGCTCGACTGGCTCGGACTTGGCGCGCTAGACCCCGTCGCGAACGATTACGTCCCGGTTTTCCCGTGGTTCGCCTTCGTGCTGCTCGGCACGGTTTTCGCCAGACTCATGATGAAGGATGAGCGGCCGCGCCTTCCGGCATGGCAGGCGTCCGGCAAGCTCTCGCGGGCCGTCATCTGGGCCGGACGGCACAGCCTGCCGATCTATCTGCTCCACCAGATCGTGCTGCTTGGAGCCCTCTCCGGCATCCTCCAGATCGTTGGGCCGAACCCCGTCGCCGAGGCGCGGCCCTTCACGGCCGGATGCGAGGCAAGCTGCGGGCAGCAGGGCGCCGCGGCCGCCACGTGCCAGGCGCTGTGCTCCTGCATCGTCGAGAACCTGCGTCAGGATGACAGTCTGTGGGCCAGGGTCCGCGCGAACGACGTGGACGAGGCCGAGCGCCTTCGCGTATCGCGCCTGACGCAGCAATGCCTGCGCCAGCCTTCGCCGTGAAGCTCAGACGACGTTGAGGCGCCTGTCGCCGGCGTCGTCGCCCCGCTCAGAGCGGGTTTCGGCCAGCAGGCAGAGAAGTTCGAACGCGATGGAGGCGCCCACCAGCGCCGTGTTGCCGGTCTGATCGAGCGGCGGAGACACTTCCACCATGTCGGCGCCCACAAGATTGAGATGGCGGAACCCGCGCACCAGTTGCAGCGCCTCCCGGCTCGTCAGCCCGCCGATCTCCGGCGTTCCGGTTCCGGGCGCGAAGGCAGGGTCGATGGAATCGATGTCGAAGGTGAAATAGGTCGGAGCGTTACCGACGACCTTGCGCGCTTCCGCCACTGCGTAAGCGACCCCCTTCTCACCGACCTCTTCCATGTCGATGATGCGGATGCCCTGATCGAGCGCCCATTGGCGCTCATCTGCCGAATACATCGTGCCGCGAATGCCGATCTGAACCATGCGTTTCGGATCGAGAACGCCGTCCTCGATGGCGCGGCGGAACGGCGTGCCGTGGGTCAGCTTCTGCCCGCCGAAATAGGTGTCGCCGGTGTCGCTGTGCGCATCCACATGGATAAGCCCGAGCGGCTGCTTGGCGCCAAGCGCGCGCAGGATCGGGTAGGAGATAATGTGATCGCCGCCGATCGAGAGCGGCGTGATGCCGGCCTTGTGGAGGTTGCGGATATAAGCCTCGATGCGACCCAGCGTGTCTTCCACATTGATCGGATTGATCGGGATATCGCCGATATCCGCGCAGGCGCAGAGATCGTAGGGCGCGACCAGCGTGCCGTAATTGACGAGCCGCATCAGCGAGGACGCCTCGCGCACCTGACGCGGGCCAAGCCGTGTGCCCGGCCGATTGGTCGTCGCGCCATCGAAGGGAATTCCGAGCAACGCGATATCGATTTCGCCGAGCGCCTGTTCGGGCTCGATATGCGGCAGCCGCATGAAGGTGGAAATGCCGGCAAACCGCGGCACCACCATGCCGGAGAGCGGCTGGTAGGATTCGAGATGCTTCGTGCGGGTGGCGTCGACGGGCGATGTCTTCTTCGCAATGCGGGTCATCAATCTGGTCTTTCGGGTCAATGGACGGCGCGGGAGAAGACGCGTTCGACGCGCTCCATGCCCCAGTCGATCTCGTCGCGGGTGATGGTCAGTGGGGGTGCGAAACGCAGCACGGTGCCGTGGGTATCCTTCGACAGAACGCCTTCTGCGAGAAGCGCGTCGCAGATGATGCGGGCCGACACGACGGTGGGGTCGATCTCGACGCCGACCCAGAGGCCCTTGCCGCGCACGTCGGTGACGATGTTGCTGCGGATCGCGCGCAGGCGATCCTTCATGTAGGCGCCCATTTCGGCGCTGCGCTCGACGAGTCCCTCGTCCTGAATGATCGCCAGTGCCTCCGATCCGATGCGGGCCGCCAGCGCATTGCCGCCGAACGTGGAACCGTGCGAACCGGGATCGAAGACGCCCATCACGTCCCTCGTGGCAACGAACGCCGACACGGGATAGACGCCGCCGCCGAGCGCCTTGCCGAGGATCAATCCGTCGGGACGGATGCCCTCATGATCATGGGCGAACCAGCGACCGGTGCGGCCGAGACCGGACTGGACCTCGTCGAGGATGAGAAGCACATTCTGGCGGTCGCAGAGCGCGCGAAGTTCGCGCAGGTAACCCTCGGGCGGCACCACGATGCCGGCCTCTCCCTGGATCGGCTCGATGAGAATCGCGCAGGTATTCGGCGTAATCGCCTCCGCCACTGCCTTGGCGTCGCCGAAGGGCACCGGGCGGAAGCCGCCGTCGAAGGGGCCGAAATCCCGACGATAGGATTCCTCCGAGGAGAAGCCGATGATCGTGGTGGTACGCCCGTGAAAATTGTTTTCCGCCACAATGATTTCGGCGCGGTCCTTCGGAATGTTCTTGAACCTGTAGCCCCAGCGCCGGGCGGCCTTGATGGCGGTTTCAACCGCTTCGGCGCCGGTGTTCATGGGCAGCGCCATGTCGAGACCGGTGACCTCGACGAGACGCGCGAGGAACGGCCCCAGAAGCTCCGTGTGGTAGGCCCGGCTGGTCACCGCGAGCTTGCTCGCCTGCTCCATCATGGCCTTCAGGATGCGCGGATGTGCATGGCCGAGGCTCACGGCCGAATACGCGCTCATCATGTCGAGGTAGCGCTTGCCCTCGACATCGGTCACCCACACGCCCTTCGCCTCGCGCAGCACGACGGGCAGGGAATCGTAATTCGCCGCGGTGACATTCTTTTCGAGAGCAATACTGTCCATGGTCGGCCTCCATGGAGAAGCCTAGCGGTCAGGCGATCCCGATGGGGCTGAATTCCTGCCCCGGCCCAGCCAATTCGGCTGTGACTCGCACAGACCGGGTCAATCCCGGCTGTCGCCCACCGGATAGGAATCGAAGCTCTTGAGCGTCTTCAGCACGAAAGTGGTGTGAATGCGCCCGATTCCGAAGCCGGGATCGGCCAGGAACGCCTCGGTCAGCGCCTCGTAGGATTGAAGCGATGGGGCGACGATCCGCGCCACGTAGTCGTTCTCGCCATTGACGACCTGCAACTCCACGATGGACGGGTGGGCGCACAGGGCGCGCTCGAGGCGCTGGCGAGCGGCGCTCGACGGGTCCCGCATGGTGATTCCCGCAAGCGCGATGATGTCGTGGCCGAGAGCCGCCGGCTCGATCAGCGCCGTGTAGCCGCGGATGACGCCTTTCTGTTCCAGCCGCTTCACGCGCTCCAGACAGGGCCGAGGCGACAAACCCACCTGCTCGGACAGGGCCTGATAGGTCATGCGCCCGCTCTTGGACAGCGCCTCGAGAATCGAGAGATCGATCCGATCCAGTGCGACTCTTCCGTGGCGTGCGGGCGGCTTCATGGCTCTTCTCGCAGAGAGGCTCGTCGGTCCATGCGGAAACGACGCGCCGGGGCGTTGTGGGCGTCTCTAGCGCAGCGCCCGGAATCAATCAAAGGCGAAGAAGCGCCGGCGAGGCGGCATTCCGGTTGAATCGCAGGCCCGGTCAGCCGAGTATGAGGGAGCGGCCCGGATTTTGCCGCGGGAGAACCTCATGTTCCTGCGTGAATGCCTCGCCGACCTTCCCCTCGTTGCCATCCTGCGGGGCCTTCGTCCCGAAAATGCCGAAGCGGTCGGATTGCGGCTCGTCGAGGAGGGCTTTCGGATCATCGAGGTGCCCCTCAATTCGCCGCAACCCTTCCGGAGCATCGAGATTCTCGCCAAAACGATGCCCGAAACCGTTCTCGTGGGCGCCGGCACCGTCCTCGATCCCGACGATGTGAATGGCGTTCTGGACGTGGGCGGAAAGCTCATCGTGATGCCCCATGCGGATGTGGCGGTGATCGCGCGGGCCAAGGAGCTTCGGATGGTGTGCACGCCCGGCGTCGCGACGCCCACGGAGGCTTTCGCCGCGCTCAGAGCCGGCGCGGACGGGATCAAGGTATTCCCCGCCGAGGCAATGCCCCCGCAGATCGTGAAAGCGTGGCGCGCGGTGCTGCCGCCGGAAATCATCGTCCTGCCGGTGGGCGGGATCAGGCCCGAATCCATGAAGGCCTATCTGGACGCCGGTGCGACCGGATTCGGTCTCGGCTCCGCGCTCTTCACCCCGGCCCTGTCCGTTGACGACGTCGGCCGGAACGCCCGCGCTTTCGCGAGTGCGTGGAAGGCCCTTCGCCCCGCTTGAAATCAGCGCGAGCGGGAGCCTCGCTGGCCCCGGAAAAACGGCACCGTCAGCAACCGGCGTCCGGCTTCGTCGGCGATCTCCAGCTCGATATTTCCCGCATCCGAGAGTTGATCGCGCAGCTCCTCGACCGTCGCGAGGGCTTCGGCGCGCGCTGCGTCGAGATCGGGAAGCTCGATTCCCTCGTCGTCCTCGTCAAGGTCGTAGCCGTCGCGGATGTTGAAGAAAAAGCGGGGCATGGCGGCACTCGGTCTCGCAAGTTCAGGTTCGGTGTCGAACCGACTCGAAGCCTGATGGGAAGTTCCGATTCCGTAAAGGGAAATAGTGGCGCGGCCTAGGGGAGTCGAACCCCTCTCCCCAGCGTGAAAGGCTGGTGTCCTAACCGATAGACGAAGGCCGCGGATCGGGGCTAAGCCGCCGAAGTGGGCGGACATATAGATGGGTTCGCGCGAGGGGGCAAGCGCAAGAATGGCCTATTCTGGCTTCGCCGCATCCATAATTCGCAAGGCCACTTTTTCACCGCCGCCCCAGCGATCGATGGACAGCGTTCCTGCGATGTGAAGACTAGCCCCTATGGCGCCCGAGAGCATTTCGCCGAGCGGTTGGCCGGCCGCCCGAAACGCCACGCCGCCGATGAACGAACCGTCTCCCGCCCGCAATTTCACCCTCACATGGCCGCCGCTGCCGACCTCTCTGGCTTCGACCACGCGATGATTGGCGAAGACGAAAATGGGCTCCGGTTGCGCCGAGCCGAACGGCCCTGCCCGCTCCAGCGCCTCCACGACGCTGGTCTGCGCGCCGCCGGCGGTGAGCGTCGCGTCGACGGCAAAATGATCTTCGAGAAGCGCCAGACCGACGCGCTCGGCAAGCTTCTCGGCGATGAATTCCCGAAACGCCGGCAACTTCGCCGTCTCGATGGTGACGCCCGCCGCCATGGTGTGACCGCCGCCCTTGATGGCGATTCCCGATTCGACGGCGGCCCGGACGGCGCTGCCGAGATCCACTCCCACGACCGAACGCCCTGAACCGGTGGCCGTGCCATCCTCATTGAGCGTGAAGGCGAAAGCCGGCCGACGGAAACGCTCCTTCGTGCGCGCCGCGATCAGGCCCACGACCCCCGGATGCCACGCCCCCGACGACGTCGTGACGATCGGCAGATCCGGTGCGGATTCGAGGGCGAACAGCGCCTGTGCCTCGGCCTCCGCTACCGCCTCCACCTCGATCGCCTGCCGCTCCCGGTTGAGCGCGTCGAGTTCGCCCGCGAGCCGGGCTGCCAGAATCGGATCTTCCGTCAACAGCAGGCGCGAACCCAAAGCCGCATCGCCGATCCGCCCCCCTGCGTTGATCCGAGGGCCGACGAGAAACCCGAGATGCCAGCATTCCGGCGCGCCCGCGAGGCCCGCCACGTCGAGCAGCGCCGAGAGCCCCGGCCGACGTCGGCTGCGCATGATGGCGAGGCCTTGCCGCACGAAGGCGCGGTTGAGGCCGACCAGCGGCACCACGTCGGCGACCGTCGCCAGCGCCACGAGATCGACGCTGCCCAGCAGATCCGGCTCGGGCCGGCCCTGGAAAAAGCCCCGTGCCCGCAGAGCGCGGTTGAGCGCCACCAGCGTCAGGAAGACCACGCCGGCGGCACAGAGATGGCCGAGGCCCGAGAGGTCGTCGAGCCGGTTCGGATTGACGATCGCCACGGTCTCGGGAAGCCGCTCCGGCGCCTGGTGGTGGTCGAGGACCACCGCATCGAGGCCGAGATTCTTCGCCTCGGCCAAGGGCACGATGCTCGCCGTCCCGCAATCCACCGTCACGAGGAGGCCCGCGCCCTGATCCTTCAGCGCGCGAATGGCCTCGACATTGGGGCCATAACCTTCCGTGATGCGGTCGGGGATATGGATGATGTAATCGACCCCGCAGGCGCGGAGATATTCCGCGAGCAGGGATGCGCTGCACGCCCCGTCCACGTCGTAATCRCCGAAGATCGCCACTTTCTCGCGAGCGATCACCGCGTCCGCCAGCCGGTTCGCCGCGATCTCCATGTCGGTCATCACGTTGGGATCCGGCATGAGATCGCGTAGGCGGGGATTGAGGAATCCATCCACGTCGGCAATGCCGACGCCACGTCCGGCGAGCACACGGGAAAGGACGTCCGGCAGTCCATGGGTCTGCGCAATCGCCAGCGCGATCGCACCCTGCGCCGCGTCGCAGCGCTCCGTCCATTTTCGGCCGAGGGCCGAGCGGGCGACGCCGAGGAAGGGACGGGAAGGCGAAAGGGGGAATGCTGATTCGTTCACCGCACCACCTTAGCGATCAATGGACGCAAAAGAAGGCGGCAGCCGAAGAACCCGGCCTATCCGCTTTGCGCAACGCTCTCCGGGCTGCGGCAGATCTGTGCGCCTATTCCGCCATAAGCCTGCCGGTAATCGGCAAGATGGAGCGCATCGGACATGCTCCCGGCCTTCGCAATGCCGAATTCCGCGGAGCGAAATGCAGTGAACGGATCGGCGTACTCGCAGCTCAGGGAGCCGCAAAGCTCTCGCAGACGCTGCGAGTAGGTCTGGATGGCCAAGACATCGAAGTGACCCCGCAATTCCGTTCCGACCGGAGGGATGGCGTTGACGATGACCCGGGCGGAGACGGATTGAAAGCGCCGGACAAGGGTTTTGACTGCCCGCTCGAAGGCATCCCGGTTTTCGGCATTCCCGGGCGCCTTCTTGAGAAGAAGATCGTTGGTGCCGATCGTCAAAACGACGACCGCCGGTCGGGTCGGAAAGGCGACGGACCGCATGAGCTCCGAATAGGTTTCGACCGCGGCGCCGCTGATGCCGCCATTCACCGTCTTTCGGCCACATGGAATGTAGTCCGGTCCGAACAACTCGGCGTGCGAGTCACCGGCGACGAACACGTAGCCCCCCGGCATTTCGGCCAGGTGCCGCCGGATGACCTCCACCAGCTGACGCCCGTAGGTTTCCGCGTTGAGCCTGGGTTTTGGAGCCAGATAGGCGTGAGCGCCCGCGCCGGCGAGAACGGCGGTCAGCGCGAAGATGACGATCTTGAAGCAGCGCCTGAGCACGTGGGAACCCGAATGGCCCGCCAAAACCGGCAGCCGTTTTCGAAGCCCTCGTATATGTTATTTCATCACATCACAACTGCCGGTTCGGGGAGGACTCTCAGCTGCGACCCTCACCGCTTCTCCGCGATCCTCTGGCGGACCAAGGGCGCGACCTTGGTCCCGTATAATTCGATCCCACGCATGAGCTTGGCATGAGGCATCGTGCCGATCGCCATCTGCAGCAGGAAACGGTCGTTGCCGAAGATTTCGTGCATGGCGACGATCTTGGCAGCGACGGTTTCCGGATCGCCGACGAAGAGCGCGCCGTGCGGCCCGCGAGCCTCGTCGAAATGGGCGCGGCCCGTCGGCCCCCAGCCGCGCTCTCCGCCGAGACGATTCATGACCTCGGTATGCGGAGCGTAGAAAACGTCCGCCGCTTCCTCGGACGTCGCGGCGACAAAGCCATGGACGTTGAGACTCGTGGAAAGCGTCTTGGGGTCATGCCCGGCCTTCAGCGCGGATTGACGGTAGAGGTCGAAGAAGGGAGCGAAACGGGCGGGCTCCCCACCGATGATGGCGAGCGCCAGCGGCAGCCCGAGGGTGCCTGCGCGCACGACGGATTGCGGCGTGCCACCGACAGCGATCCACAGGGGCAGCTTTTCCTGAACCGGTCTCGGATAGACGCCGCGATTGTCCAGCGCCGCCGTGTGGCGGCCACCCGGCCAGGACACTCTCTCGCCCTCGCGCAGCCGCATGAGGAGTTGCAGCTTCTCGGTAAAAAGCGTGTCGTAGTCATTGAGATCATAGCCGAAAAGCGGAAAGCTCTCGATGAAGGAGCCACGGCCCGCCATGATTTCCGCACGGCCGTTCGAAATGAGGTCGAGGGTCGCATATTGCTGGTGGACGCGCACCGGATCGTCCGAACTGAGGACCGTCACCGCGCTCGTCAGCCGGATGTTTTTCGTCCGCGCCGCGGCGGCCGCGAGGATCATGGCGGGGGCGGACGCGACGTAATCCGGGCGGTGATGCTCCCCGAGGCCGAACACGTCGAGTCCGACCTGATCGGCGAGTTCGATCTCATCGAGCAGTTCGCGGACCCGGCGCTCGGCGGCGGCCCCCGATGAGGCGTCCGAGAGAGCGATATCGCCGAAGGTGTAGAGGCCAAGTTCCATGAGTGCCCTGATCGATTCTTCGATTGTGGGAAATCCGTCCGATACGCGTCCGCGGTCGGGACGCCAGCCTGTGCGCCCTGGAGCGTCAGGCTGGCTGATATCCGCCTAGTCGAGATGGAATTTCGACAATTCGCGGTGTTCGCCGTAGATGCGCCGAACCGTGCCGGTGGCCGACCGGTAGACAATGGTTTCGGTTGTGATGACGTTGCCGCCGAATTTCACGCCCTTGATGAGGCCGCCATCGGTCACGCCGGTCGCCGCCACGATCACGTCGCCGCTCGCGAGGTCCTTCATGTCGTATTTGCGGTTGGGGTCGGTCACGCCCATCTGCAGCGCGCGGCTGCGCGTTTCCTCCGTGTCGAGGATCAGCCGAGCCTGCATCTGGCCGCCGATGCAGCGGAGCGCGCCCGCCGCCAGCACGCCTTCGGGCGCGGCGCCGATGCCCATATAGATGTCGATGCCGGTTTCCTGCGGCTGGGTGGTGAAGATCACCCCCGCCACGTCGCCGTCCGAGATCAGGCGGACGCCGACGCCGAGCTTGCGGATAGCCGCGATCAATTCCACGTGGCGCGGACGGTCGAGCACCAGCGCCGTCAACTCGCTGACCTTGACGCCCTTGGCCTTCGCCAGATTGTTGAGGTTCTCCTCGGGCGAGGCATCGAGGTCGATGGTGCCCTGCGGATAGCCGGGGCCGATGGCGATCTTGTGCATGTAGACGTCGGGAGCTGCCAGCAGCGTGCCGGATTCCGCCATGGCCATCACGGCGATGGAGCCGGGCATGTCCTTGGCGCAGAGGGTCGTGCCCTCCAGCGGGTCCACCGCGATATCGACCTTCGGGCCGTTCTTGTTGCCGACCTTCTCGCCGATGAAGAGCATCGGCGCCTCATCGCGCTCGCCTTCGCCGATCACGACCGTTCCGTCGATGGGGAGCTTGTTCAGCTCCCGGCGCATGGCGTCCACGGCCGCCTGGTCGGCGGCCTTCTCGTTGCCGTGGCCGCGCAATCTGGCGGAGGCGACCGCCGCGCGTTCGGTGACGCGCACGAGTTCGAGCGTGAGGATGCGTTCGATCAATTGGCCCGGTTGAACCGTAATACCCTGCGACATGGACGTGCCGTCTCCCTTTTGCGCTCAGAGCCTCGCGGCTTTCCGCGCTTTAAAAATGGCGAGCTTACGCTCGTTTTGAATTATTCGCGCTCGATCCGGATAACCTGGGGCGCCTCGGCGATAAGGCCATCCCCGGCAATCTTGTCGACCGCCGACCGGATGGCGGCTTCCGTTGCCGCGTAGGTGATCAACACCAGCGACACCGGAGCACCCGACCGGCCGTGCTTATCCTGATTAGCAGCTTTCTCGGATCGCTTCTGCAGAATGCTTTCAAGCGAAATGTCCGCCTCGGCCATCCGCGTGGCGACGCCGGCCGCGACGCCGGGCCGATCGGGGATAGTCAAACGAATGTAATAGCCGCCTTCATGCCGCTGCATCGGCGCGCGCGTCGCCTTCTCGAGGCTTTCGACCGCGCAGCCGAAGGGATAGCGGGCTTTGCCCAGAACCACGTCGGCAATGTCCGCGACCACCGCGGACGCGGTCGCATCGCCCCCCGCCCCCGGGCCGATCAGCGTGAGTTCCTTCACGGCATCGGCATCGATCGTCACCGCGTTGGTCACCCCCATCACCTGGGCGATGGCCGAAGATTTCGGCACCATCGTGGGATGGACCCGTTGCTCGATCCCCATTTCGGTGCGCTCGGCGACGCCGAGCAGCTTGATGCGAAAGCCCAGTTCCGACGCCATGACGAGGTCGAGGGGGGTGATGGAGGAGATGCCCTCCACATAAATCGCGTCCGCGTCGATCTCGGTCTCGAAGGCAAGGCTCGTGAGGATCGCGAGTTTATGGGCTGTGTCGAAGCCCTCGACGTCGAAAGTCGGATCCGCCTCCGCATAGCCGAGCCGCTGGGCATCCTTCAGGCATTCCTGAAATGTCAGGCCCTCGAGCTCCATCCGCGAGAGAATGTAGTTGCAGGTGCCGTTGAGGATTCCGTAGAGGCGCGAGATCGCATTTCCGGGCAACGCCTCTCGCAGGGTCTTGATCACCGGAATGCCGCCCGCCACCGACGCCTCGAAGGCGAGCGCGACGCCCTTCTCCTCGGCCAGCCGGGCAAGCGCCATGCCATGCTTGGCCAGCAGCGCCTTGTTGGCGGTGACCACATGCTTGCCTGCCCGCAAGGCGGTCTCCACGACCGCCCGGGCGGTCCCTTCCGAACCGCCGACCAGTTCCACCACGCAATCCACCTCGTCGGAGGCAGCGAGCGCGAGCGGGTCCTCGAACCAGCTATAGGCCGAGAGATCGAACCCGCGATCCTTGGACCGGTCGCGCGCCGAGATCGCCGTCACCTCGACCGGGCGGCCATGGCGGCTGGTCAGGATGGCGTTGCGGCGGGCGAGGATCTGAATGACGGATGCGCCAACGGTGCCAAGGCCGGCGATGCCGACCCGTAGAGGACGTGTCACGGACAGAAGCTCCTTTGGAAACCCGCGATGTGTTTACGAGGGCCGTGATCGCATGTCCATGCGCTGGCGCCGACCGCCTACACCGCCCTGATCAGCGGCACCACGTTGTGGAGCGTCGTGTCGGCGGTGTCGAAGAATTTGCGGAGGTTGCGGGCGGCCTGCCTGATCCGCTGTTCGTTTTCCACCAGGGCGATGCGCACGAAATCGTCTCCGAATTCGCCAAAACCGATGCCGGGGGCCACCGCCACGTCGGCTTTTTCCACCAGAAGCTTTGAGAATTCGAGGCTGCCCAGAGGGCGGAATTTCTCGGGGATCGGGACCCAGGCGAACATCGAAGCGGTAGGCTCGGGGACATTCCAGCCGGCCTTTCCGAAGGAATCGACCAGCACGTCCCGTCGGCGCTTGTAGGTCGCGCGCATCTCGCGGATGCAATCGTCCGGGCCGTTCAGAGCCGCGGTCGCGGCGACCTGGACCGGCGTGAAGGCGCCGTAATCGAGATAGGATTTCACCCGCGCCAAAGCGGCGAGCAGACGCTCGTTGCCGACCGCGAAGCCGATCCGCCATCCCGCCATGGAGAAGGTCTTCGACATGGAGGTGAACTCCACCGCCACGTCGATGGCGCCCGGCACCTGAAGGATGGATGGCGGCGGGTTCGCCTCGTCGAAATAGACTTCCGAATAGGCGAGATCCGACAGCAGGATCAGTTCATGCTTCTTCGCGAAGGCGACGAGGTCGCGGTAGAAATCGAGCGAGGCCACATAGGCCGTCGGATTGGACGGATAGCAGACCACGAGGGCGACGGGCTTCGGGATCGAATGGGCCACGGCCCGCTCCGCCGCCGGGAAGAAGGCCGGCGTCGGCTCGGCGGGCACCGAACGGATGACGCCCCCCGCCATCAGGAAGCCGAAGGCATGGATGGGGTAGCTGGGATTGGGCACCAGCACCACGTCGCCCGGCGCGGTGATGGCCTGCGCCATGTTGGCGAAACCCTCCTTCGATCCGAGCGTCGCCACCACCTGCGTATCCGGATTGAGCTTCACGCCGAAGCGGCGCTCGTAATAGCCCGCCTGCGCGCGGCGCAAGCCGGTGATGCCCTTCGAGGCCGAGTAGCGGTCGGTGCGGGGTTTGCCGACGGTCTCCACCAGCTTGTCGATGACGTGCTTGGGAGCCTGGAGATCCGGGTTGCCCATGCCGAGATCCACAATATCCGCGCCACCCGCCCGCGCCGCCGCCTTGATGCGGTTGAGCTGCTCGAAAACATAGGGCGGCAGGCGCTTGATGCGGTGGAAATCAGACATGGGCGTGGTCCTTGGCGTTAGTCCGTCTCGATCGTACGACAATGTGGCTTCAATCAGGGCGTTTTCGGCGCGGGCTTCTTTCCCGCCGGCTTTTGGGCGGCCGGCGTCGGAACCGGCGGTGGCGGCGGCGTGCCCCCGAGATTGGCCGCATCCGTCCCGCGGGCGAGATTGCGCGCCCGCTCCGCGTCGAGTTCCGCCTCGGCGGCCTTGACCTCCGCCGGAGTCCTGGGCGCCGTCGCCCGGCCGGGGTCGGAGGTGCCGATGGTCATGTAATCCAGCGATTGCGGCCGGGAACGTTCCACGAAATCGGCACGCGGCGCGACCGTCGGCCCGAGACCGGTGGATTCCAGGAGTTCGCCGGTCGGATTGGCGCTAGAGCAGGCCGACAGGCCAAAACCCAACAAAAGGGCAGCCATCCGGGCGGTTCGGCCACCCGCTGCCGTTGAAAAAATCATAATGATCCCAAGTCTCATGACATTGCGCTGGCATCTATGATGCCGCAATCGCTAAAATGTCGGAAATGCTGCGCATGAGCAATGCCTGCATGCCCCCACGGAGGCCGCCAGATGGACAAACCGCCCGGAACCGAGCAACCGAAACTGGCCTCCCCCGATTTTGACGAACTGTCCCGCAATCTCGCGCTCTTTCTCGAAGGGGCCGGCAAGGCGACCGCGGCCTATCTGTCGAACGGGCGGGCGGCGAAAGGCGGGTTCGCCGATGAGGCCGCGGAAGCCGTGAAAACCTTCGGCCACGTGGCCGAATCATGGATGGTCGATCCGCAGAAGGTCCTCGAAGCGCAAGCCAAACTCGGCACCCAGTTTCTGGAGCTCTGGAGTTCCACGTTGAAACGGGCGCAAGGCGAGGGAACGGAAGCCGTGGCGTCCCCTGAGCCGAAGGACGCGCGTTTCCAGGACCCGGAATGGTCGCATAACCCGGTTTTCGACTTCCTCAAGCAGGCCTATCTCATCACCTCCCGCTGGGCTGAGGACGTGGTCGAGGGGGCGGATCAGGTGGATGAGACGACCAAACAGAAGGCACGCTTCTACCTCAAGCAATTGTCCAGCGCCCTCTCGCCCTCGAACTTCCTGCTGACCAACCCGGAACTGATCCGCGAGACGATCCAGCATAACGGCGCCAATCTCGTCCGGGGCATCGCCATGCTGGCAGAGGACATCGAGGCCGGCGGCGGGGAGCTGCGCATCCGCCAATCGGATCCGAGCTTCTTCAAGGTCGGACAGAACATCGCGACGACGCCCGGCAAGGTGATCTTCCGGAACGATCTGATGGAGCTGATCCAATACAACCCGACGACGGATAAAGTGCTGAAGCGTCCGTTGCTGATCGTGCCGCCCTGGATCAACAAGTTCTACATTCTCGACCTCAACCCGGAAAAGAGCTTCGTCCGCTGGGCCGTGTCGCAGGGGCTGACGGTGTTCTGCATCTCATGGGTGAACCCGCACGAGAAACATGCCGAGAAGAGCTTCGAGCACTACATGCGCGAGGGGATTTTTGCGGCTCTGGATGCGATCGAAGACAGCATCGGCGAGAAAAAGGTCACGGCGGTCGGCTATTGCGTCGGCGGCACGCTTCTGGCGACGGCTCTGGCCTATATGGCGGCGAAACG
The DNA here is from genome assembly GCF_056402495.1 of Microvirga sp. P4_A5. Lineage (NCBI taxonomy): Bacteria > Pseudomonadati > Pseudomonadota > Alphaproteobacteria > Hyphomicrobiales > Methylobacteriaceae > Microvirga > Microvirga sp. P4_A5. Next base: position 29,265 of record NZ_JBFUHH010000026.1, read on the forward strand.
CGACAAGCGTATCGAGAGCGCAACGCTTTTTACCGCGCAGGTGGATTTCACCTTTTCGGGCGACCTGAAGGTGTTTGCCGACGCGGAGCAGATCGGCGCCATCGAGAAGGACATGAAGAAGCGGGGCTATCTGCATGGCAGCCACATGGCGAACGCCTTCAACATGCTGCGCCCCAACGACCTGATCTGGCCCTATGTGGTCAACGTCTACATGAAGGGCAAAGCGCCCTTCCCGTTCGATCTGCTCTACTGGAACTCGGATTCCACCCGAATGCCGGCGGCCAATCACGCGTTCTACCTGCGCAATTGCTATCTCGAGAACAAGTTCTCCAAGGGCGAACTGGAGGTCGGCGGCGTGCGGCTCGACCTCGGGAAAGTGAAGGCCCCGATCTTCAATCTTGCGACCCGCGAAGACCACATCGCGCCAGCCAAATCCGTCTTTCACGGTTCAAAGTTTTTTGGCGGCCCGGTCGATTTCGTGCTCGCCGGATCGGGCCATATCGCCGGGGTGGTCAATCCCGTGTCGAAACCGAAATACCAATACTGGACGAATGGACCGGTCGAGGGAGAACTGGCCGACTGGATCGCGGGCGCCAAGGAGACGGAAGGCACGTGGTGGCCCTATTGGTTTTCCTGGATCGAGAAGCAGGCGCCCAAATGGGTGCCGGCGCGAGACCCCGCGGCCGRAAAACTTCCGCCTCTGGCGGAAGCGCCGGGCACCTACGTGCTGGAACGCGCGTAGGCGCTGCCTGAAGCCGCTCCCTGTCTCCTCACAAAAAAAGGCCGGCTCGAAAGCCGGCCTTTATTTCGCGAGGGGATGAGCGATCAGTACTTGCGGACGATCGGCGCCGGAATGGCGACAGCGGGGTTATCCCAGCGATACTTGACGGCCGCCGAGATGATATCGACCGACGCATCCACATCGGCAGCCAGCACCACGCCCCGGGTCGGGAAGAGCGGGTTGCCGGGCGCGATGTTGATGTCGGTGTTCCCGACCGTAAAGATGTGGGTGTAGGCCAGGTCGAAGGAGAGCTGGTCGCTCCAGTTATAGGTGGTTCCGAGCGACAGCCACACGCGATCGGTGTCGGGCAGGCGCGGGCTGCGCGTCTCGAGTTCGATCGGCGAAATTTCGTAGCCGACGCCGGCGCGCACTTTCCAGGCCGTGTTGACCTGATATTCGCCACCGACCGAGAAGAACCAGCCATCCTCATAATCGAGGGGCAGGTAAGGCGACGCGGAGAGCAGCGAGCCGTTGAGCTGGTTCAGCACGCGCGGGAAGCCGAGGCGGCTCCAGTTGGTCCACTCCGCCGTACCCTGCAGGGTGAAGGAATCGCCGATCCGCTGGCTGATGCCGACGCTAACCGATTCCGGCAGCATCAGCGACACCTTGATGGGGACGCCGAAATATTTGAACGAGCCTTCGAGATCGTGCTCGACGCCTGAGCGGTAACCGATACCGATCGAGGTTCCGGCGAACGGCGTCAGGGTCGCGCCCAGCGAATAACCGAAGCCATAGCTGTCGCCTTCCAGCCCGGCGCTTCCGGCGAAGGGGGACGGGTTCGCGGGCGACGGTCCGGTCGCGGAGAAGTAGCGCACTTTCAGGTATTGCGCGCGCAGGCCCGCACCGACGGAGAGCCAGTCATTGACCTTGTAGCCGACCGTCGGCATCGCCTCGAGGGAGAAGATCGAGGTGGTGCGGGCGTAGAGCTGGCCGGCCCAGATGGGATTTGGCTTCGTAGTCAGTCCGAACGGGGCGCCGGTGTACAAACCGATCCAGAGGCGGTCGTTGACCTGATAGCTGCTGTAGCTTGCGGGCACGAGCGCATCGAGACCGATATCGCCCGACGGGCCCAAGGCCCTGAGGCCTGCGGGAATCGTGTAGGTCGGATTGATCTTCGATTCGGGGATGACGCCGGCGGCGTGGAATTCCGCTTGGAAGCCGGGCGCCATCGTCATGGTCGCGGGGTTCCAGTACATGGACGAGACGCCGGCCGAACCGGACGCCACGCCGGCGAACGACATGCCCTGTCCGGTGGCGCTCTGTTCGCGAAGCGCGAAGGCGCCGGCCTGGGCGCCGCCCTGAGCCGCAACGAGCGTGAGAAGAGAGACCGCTGCCAAGGTCACTGAACGGGTCAAATGGCGCATAAAGATTTCCTGCCCTGAGACGAATATCGGTTTGCGGCGTGAGAATCCGCTTCTGAGGCACACTCTGCCGATGCTTCATTTTCGCCGCAATCGCTTAATGGGATGCCGCCACGGCGCGGCCCGCCCAACCCGCTCGGGGGAATTGTTTCAGGTTACTTCGACGGGTCGTCACGAATGTTTGAAAACCCAACGAATTTACGGTCGTTCACGTGTAAACGAACGTAATCGCGGCGGTTCCAGCCCCGAATTCGCTGGCGGTTGCGATATCTCTTTGGAGGTACTTTTGYCGCCGTTCGTGACAAAACGGCAACATCCAGCGGGGCGGAAAAAGCGCGTTGCCAACCCGGGCACTTCTAGCGATAACTCCATCACCTTGCGGCAGGAGAAGACGATGAAACTGGTGAGATTCGGAGCGTCGGGGCATGAGAAGCCCGGTCTTCTGGATGCGGACGGGAATATCCGCGATGTGTCGGGGGTAATTTCGGACGTTGCGGGCGAAGCGCTCGGCTCGGCGAGCCTTGCGAAGCTCAAGGCGGTCGACCCGAAATCACTGCCGCTCATCCCGGCGGGCCAGCGCATCGGACCCTGCGTGGGCAAGGTGGGGAATTTCATCGCCATCGGCCTCAACTACGCCGATCACGCGGCCGAAACCGGCGCGGCCATTCCGGCAGAACCGATCGTCTTCAACAAAGCGCCGTCCTGCATCGTGGGACCCAACGACGATGTGGTCATCCCCCGCGGTTCGGTGAAAACGGATTGGGAGGTCGAACTCGCGATCGTCATCGGCAACCGCGCGTCCTATGTGGGCGTCAACGATGCACTCGAATTCGTCGCGGGCTACTGCGTCTGCAACGACGTCTCCGAGCGCGAATACCAGCTCGAGCGCGGCGGAACCTGGACCAAGGGCAAGGGCTGCCCGACCTTCGGCCCGCTCGGCCCCTGGCTCGTCACGAAGGACGAGATCCCCGACCCGCAAAACCTCTCCATGTTCCTCGATGTGAACGGCGAGCGCCGGCAGAAAGGCTCGACGCGCACGATGATCTTCAACGTGGCGAAGATCGTCTCCTACGTGTCGCATTTCATGATCCTGGAGCCGGGCGATGTCATCACCACCGGCACGCCGCCCGGCGTCGGAATGGGCATGATCCCGCAGCAATATCTGAAGCCCGGCGACACGATGCGCCTCGGCATTGAAGGACTGGGCGAGCAGAACCAGCGCGTTGTCGCGTTCGAGCAGAAGGGCGCCGAGACGTCTGTGGCGCGGGGCTGAGGCCGGACCCTTTCGACGCCTCGACATCCGCGTGATGCCGACTCTCAGGTCAAAGCAGGATTCGCGGTGCTGTTGCGGATGACGAGCTGCGTATCGAGCCGGATGCGAGCCTGAGTGGGGCGGCCTGACAACAGGTCCACCAGAACCGTCGCCGCGGCCTGCCCCRGTTCGCGGCGCGGCTGGTGAATCGTGGTGAGGGCCGGCTCGGCGACCGCCGCGAATTCGATATCGTCGAACCCGGCGACCGACATGTCCTGGGGCACTCGCAGGCCAGCGGAATGCAACGCGCGCATCAAGCCGATGGCCATTTGATCGCTGCTGCAGAAGACGGCGCTGGGCCGCGACGCTCGCGCGAGCAGGTCACGCCCCGCCGCGACGCCGGATTCAACGGTGTAATCCCCGGTGATGACAAGGTTGGCGTCGAATTCGATGGCGTCCGCTCGCAGGCCATCGCGATAGCCGGCCATCCGCTCCTGTTCGAGCACGTTTCCGGGCGGCCCGGTGACATAGGCGATGCGCCGATGTCCGAGCGATGCGAGATAGCGTGTCATCGTCTGCGCGCCGAGGCGGTTATCGACCTCGATCTGCGGGATGTCGACGCCCGGGATCGCCTCGCAGAGGGCCACGAGTGGAATACCGATGGGAGCCGGAACGCCCCTGCCCTCGCGGCTTTGGCCGATCAAATGCCCGTTCAGCAGGATGGCGCCGTCAACCCGCCCTGCCGCGGCGAAGGCGGCGAAATGGGCCTCCTTGGCAGGTGAGCCATCGAGATCGCCGATGATCATGCCGTAGCCCGCCTCGAACAACGTCTCCTCGATCCCGCGCAGGATTCTCGAGAAGAAGGTGTTGGAGAGGTCGGGCAGAACGACGAGGACCATGCCCGTCTTTTGCGACCGCAAGGTCCGCGCGGCCGGGTTGGGAACGTAACCTGTCTGCGCGATCGCCGCGAGCACCCGGCCCCGGGTGTCGTCCGATACCCGATCCGGCGTTGCGAGCGCGCGGCTGACGGTGGCGGTGGAGACCTCCGCGAGTTTTGCGACATCCCGGATGCGTGCGACCCGAGCGGCGGGATTGCGTACCGGCCTCGCTCTGCGTCCGTCCCCGTCCATCCGATCTCAACCTCTTTGCGCGGCCTGTTTGACAGAACCCCCGCTTGCGGTAAAGTAAATGTAATCGATTACATCGCGACTTGTCGACCATCGTGACAAGCTAGGTGAGTTGAAACGTCCCGCCAGAGGACGGTTTTTGATCCAGGAGGAATCGAATGCGCCGCAAGCACACACACGACTGATCCCGGCGCGCAACGCGCCGATTGAACCGCTTTCGTTCAAGGAAGCGAACCGTTCCCGTTGCTGCGGATCGGACGATCGTCATGGACTTCGTACTTCGCGCAGAGAACATCTCGAAATCGTTCGGACCCATCGAGGTTCTGAGCGGCATCGCTCTCGATTTGAGGCCGGGCGAAGTGCACGCCATCATCGGCGAGAACGGCGCGGGAAAATCGACCCTGATGCGCATCGTGTCGGGCCATCTCTCACCCACCGCCGGCAACCTGTTCTTCGAAGGTGAGCCAGTCGTCTTCTCCGACCCGACCGAAGCCGAGCAGCGGGGCATCGTTCTCGTCCACCAGGAGATCCTGCTCGCCGAGGATCTGACGGTCGCGCAGAACATTTTTCTCGGACGCGAAATCGCGCGCTWCGGCCTTGTCGACGATCGCGCCATGCGCGAGCAATCCGATGCCGTTCTCTCCCAGCTCGGATCGCATGTCGATTCCGACGCGCGGGTCCGCGAGCTGTCCATCGCCGACCGGCAGATCGTGCAGATCGCACGGGCGCTTCTGGTGCCGAACCGCGTCGTGGTCTTTGATGAACCGACCGCCGTGCTGACGCCGATTGAGGCCGAGAGCCTGTTCGAAATCATTCGCCGGCTGCGGTCGCAAGGTGTCGGGATCCTCTACATCTCCCATCGCCTCGGCGAGGTGAAAGCCATCGCGGACCGCGTGACGGTGCTGCGGGACGGCAAGCGCGTGGGAACCCGCGAGACGGAAGGATTCGAACCGATCGAGATGGCGCGCCTGATGGTCGGGCGCGACATGTCGAAGCTCTATCCCGAAAAGCCCGCGACAGCCTCCGACCAGATCGTGCTGAGGGTCGAGAACGCCGCCGTGCCGGGCTATGTGGAGGAAGCGTCCTTCGCCCTTCGCCGCGGCGAGATCCTCGGCTTTGGCGGCCTGATTGGCGCGGGACGCACCGAATTGTTCGAGGGGCTCGTGGGATTGCGCCCTTGCAAAGGCTCGATCCTCCTCGATGGAAAGCCCGTCTCGTTTGGCAGTGCCCGCGAGGCGATGGCGGCCGGACTGGTCTATCTGTCGGAGGACCGGAAGGGCAAGGGGCTCCTGCTGCGTCAGAATCTGGGCACCAATCTCACGCTGGCGGCGCTGGAGAAATTCACCCGCGGCTCCTTCATCGACGTGAGAGCCGAGAACGAGGCCCTCGACAGGGCGATCCGCGATTTCGACATCAGGGCGCGCCGGCGCGACATGCTGGCGGGGCAATTGTCCGGCGGCAACCAGCAGAAGCTGCTTCTGGCCAAGATGATGCTGGCCGAGCCGCGCATCGTGATCATCGACGAACCGACGCGCGGCGTCGATATCGGCAACAAGGAACAGATCTATCGCTTCATCGCCGCCTTGGCAGAACAGGGCCGCTCGGTCGTCGTGATCTCGTCGGAGATGCAGGAACTGATCGGCCTCTGTCACCGCGTCATCGTCATGCGCGGCGGCCGTATCGCCGGCGAAGTGCAGCAATCGGACCTGTCCGAAGACGCCATCGTCTTTCTCGCCACGGGCGTTCACGAGGAAAGGGCGGCGGAGATCGCCGCGGGCCACGCATGACCGAAACCGTGCTTCGCGCCGGCGCCAGGGAGCGCCGCTTCTCCCTCGACCTGCGGGCGCTCTCGCCCTTCATCGCGCTGGTCGTGCTCATCATCGCGGGCTCGCTCATCAATCCCGACTTTTTGACCGCGTCGAACCTCATGAACGTCGTCACCCGTTCGGCCTTTATCGCCATCATCGCGGTCGGCGCAACTTTCGTGATCGCCAGCGGAGGGCTCGATCTCTCGGTCGGCTCGATGGCAGCGCTGATCGCGGGGGTGATGATCCTCACGCTCAACAAGGTCGGCGGCGCCGACATGAGCACCCTCGCGGTCGGCATGCTGGCGGCCATCGCATTGAGCGCGGCGTGCGGCCTTGCGAACGGGCTCATCGTCACCTTCGGCCGCATCGAGCCGTTCATCGTGACGCTCGGCACCATGGGCATCTTCCGCTCGCTCGTGATCTGGCTGGCCGCCGGCGGCACCATCACGATGCGCGATTCCGGCCTTCGCGAACTCTATCGCCCGATCTATTTCGGCAATGTCTTCGGCGTCCCAATCCCCATCCTGGCCTTCCTTTTCGTCGCGGCGATCGGTGCCCTCATCCTGTACAAGACGTCGTTCGGACGGCACGTGGTGGCGCTGGGGTCCAACGAGGAAGTGGCGCGCTATTCCGGAGTTCCGATCTGGCGGGTGCGAACCCTGGTCTACGTCATACAGGGGATCTGCGTCGGCATCGCGGTTCTGGTCTACGTGCCGCGCCTGGGTTCTGCGACGCCGACCACCGGCCTGCTGTGGGAATTGCAGGCCATCACGGCGGTCGTCGTGGGCGGCACCGCGCTCAAGGGCGGCGTCGGTCGCATCGGCGGCACGGTCATCGGCGCCATCATTCTCGAACTCGTCGCCAACATCATGGTGCTGTCGAACTTCGTCTCCGAGTTTCTCGTGGGCGCGGTTCAGGGCGCCATCATCATTGTCGCCATGCTGGTACAGCGAGGGCTGCATCGCGGGCGGTGAATCCGGGAGAGTCCCACCGGCAACAGATCGGGGCTCGGGCCATATCTGAGGGAGGACCACATGAGAAGAACGGCATTGAAGCTCGCAGCCGCCGCGGGATTGTTCGCGGGCCTGACCAGCCTCGCGGTGGCGCAGCCGAAAAGCGTGACCATCGGCGTCTCGATCCCCGCCGCCACCCACGGCTGGACCGGCGGCGTCGTCTACCACGCGCAGGAAGCCGCCAAGCAATTGGAGAAGACCTATCCGGGCCTCAAGGTCGTGGTGAAGACCTCTCCGGACGGCGCCTCGCAGGCCAATGCGCTCGACGATCTGAGCGCCCAGAAGATCGACGCGCTCGTCGTGTTGCCGTTCAACTCGGACGAATTGACGAATCCCGTCATGGAAGTGAAGAAGCGCGGCACTTTCATCACGGTCGTCGATCGCGGCCTGAAGGATGCGTCGATCCAGGACATCTATGTGGCCGGCAACAATCCCGAATTCGGTCGGGTCGCGGGCAAATACTTCGTCGACAATCTCAAGCAGGGCAACGTCGTGGTGTTCCGCGGCATTCCCACGGTGATCGACGAAGAGCGCGTTTCGAATTTCGAGAAAGCCCTCGAGGGATCGGGCGTGAAGGTCATCGACAAGCAATACGCCAACTGGAATCGCGACGACGCCTTCCGGGTCATGCAGGATTACCTGTCGAAGCACCCGAAGATCGATGCCGTGTGGGCCTCCGACGACGACATGGCGCTCGGCGTCATGGAAGCCATTCGTCAGGGCAAGCGAGAGGACATCAAGTTCGTCCTCGGCGGCGCAGGCATGAAGGACATCGTCAAACGCGTCATGGACGGCGACAAGATGATCCCCGCGAACGTCTCCTACCCGCCGGGCATGATCGCCACCGCCATGAATGTCACGGCCGCGCAGTTCTTCACGAACGCTCCCATGCGCGGGACCTACGTGCTCAATGCGCAGCTGATCACGAAGGACAACGCGAAGAACTACTACTTCCCCGATTCGCCCTTCTAGCCGCCACTCCGGTCCCTCCCCTCTTGTGGGGAGGGATTTCCGAGGAGATATCCATGAAGACCATGAAGGGACCGGGCCTCTTCCTCGCGCAATTCGCAGGCGATGCCGAACCGTTCAATTCCCTCGATGCCATCTGCCGCTGGGCCGGGTCGCTCGGCTACAAAGGCGTTCAGATTCCCACCTGGGATGCGAGGCTGTTCGACCTGAAGAAGGCGGCGGAATCGGCGGCCTATTGCGACGACGTCAAGGGAACGGCGAAGCGTCACGGCCTGGACATCACCGAATTGTCCACGCATCTGCAGGGGCAACTCGTGGCCGCCCATCCGGCCTTCGATGAGGCCTTCGACGGTTTCGCGGTTCCGAACGTGCGCGGCAATCCCAAGGCGCGGCAGGAATGGGCGGTCGATCAGCTCATGCTCGCCGCAAAGGCCTCGCAGCGACTGGGTTTGAACGCCCATGTGACATTCTCTGGCGCCCTTGCCTGGCCGTACATGTATCCGTGGCCGCAGCGTCCGGCCGGATTGGTCGAGACCGCCTTCCAGGAACTCGGTCGTCGCTGGCGGCCGATCCTCGACGCCTTCGACGAGGCGGGTTGCGATGTCTGCTACGAGATCCATCCCGGCGAGGACCTTCACGACGGAGCGACCTTCGAGCGCTTCGTCGACGCGGTCGCCGGCCATGAGCGGGCCTGCATCAATTACGATCCCAGCCATTTCCTGTTGCAGCAACTGGACTATCTCGCCTTCATCGACCTCTACCACGAGCGCATCAAGGCCTTCCACGTCAAGGATGCCGAGTTCAACCCGACCGGACGCGTCGGCGTGTACGGCGGCTACGAGAACTGGATCGACAGGGCCGGACGGTTCCGTTCGCTCGGCGACGGCCAGATCGATTTCGGCGCGATCTTCTCCAAGCTCGCCCAATACGATTACGATTCCTGGGCCGTGCTGGAATGGGAATGCTGCCTGAAGCATCCCGAGGACGGCGCTCGCGAAGGCGCGCCGTTCATCGAAAGCCACATCATCCGCGTCACCGAGAAGGCCTTCGACGATTTCGCCTCCGGCGGGACCGACGAGGCGGCCAACCGGCGGTTGCTCGGTCTCGACGCAGTCACCAGTGCGGGGAAATAAACCGATGGCCACGGGCTCCAGCGACAAGGCCATCCATCGACGTCTGCGCCTCGGTATGGTCGGTGGCGGGCGTGGCGCCTTCATCGGCGCGGTTCACAGGATCGCCGCGCGTCTCGACGATCGCTGGGAGCTCGTCGCGGGCGCGTTGTCGTCGGACCCGGAACGTTCGCGCTTGTCGGGGCAGGATCTGTTGCTGAAACCTGATCGTATCTACGGTGATTACGCTGAGATGGCGCGCCGCGAGGGGCGGCTGAAGGACGGAATCGACGCGGTCGCCATCGTCACTCCCAATCACGCGCATGCGGGAGCCGCGCAGGCCTTCCTGAAAGCGGGCATTCACGTCATCTGCGACAAGCCGCTGACGACGACGCGGCGCGAGGCCGACCGGTTGGCGAAGCTGGCGCGTGAATCCGGATTGATCTTCGCGGTCACGCACAATTACACCGGTTACCCCCTCGTTCGGCAGGCGCGCGCCATGGTGCAGGCGGGGGATCTCGGCGCCATCCGCGTGGTCCAGGTCGAGTACGCGCAGGATTGGCTCGCCACGCCAACGGAGGAGAGCGGCAACAAGCAGGCCGAATGGCGCACGGATCCGGCGCGCTCCGGCCCGGCGGGAGCCGTGGGCGATATCGGCACGCACGCCTTCAATCTGGCGGAGTTCATCGTCGACGACGACGTCGTGGAACTCTCCGCCGATCTGCACACCTTCGTGCCCGGACGCCGGCTCGACGACAACGCGCATATGATGCTGCGCTTCTCATCCGGCGCAAAGGGCATGCTGTGGTGCAGCCAGGTCGCATCGGGAATGGAGAACGGGTTGCGCATCCGGGTCTTCGGCGAAAAGGCCGGGCTCGAATGGCAGCAGGAAAACCCCAATGTGCTGGCGTTCTCGCCGCTCGGCGAGCCCCTCCGCCTGATCCGCCGCAATGGAGCAGGCACCGGAGAGGCCTCGCGGGCGGCGTCGCGCATTCCGCCGGGGCATCCGGAAGGCTATCTCGAGGGCTTCGCGCAACTCTACGCCGATGTCGCCGAACAGATCGCAGCCCGGATCGAGAACCGGCAGCCCAATCCCCTCGCCTTGCAGGTGCCGACCGTCGAGGACGGCGTCCGGGGCGTCCGATTCATCGATGCGGCCGTTCGATCCTCGCAGCGCAAGGCCGCCTGGGTCTCGCKTTGAGGATCAGGCGTCGTCCGTCGGCGGGGCAAGCAGAAGGTCGCATGCCTGCGCCAGCGCCAATCTGTTGGCGCCGACAAGGACCRCCCGGCTTCCCAGCGAACTCGCGCGGACCGCGAGATCGACGGGCGACGAGGCGATCAGCGCGCGAACGCGCTCGACTAGTTCGGTCCGCGCGCCGATGCTGCCTCCGAGGACGATGAGTTCCGGGTCGACCAGCGCGCGAACGGCCATCAGCGCCTGCGCCAGGATTCGGGCCGTGTAGTCGAGCGTCTCGCGCGCGGCCGTCTCGCCCGCAATCATCCGTTCAAAAATCTCGCGCACGGAATTCGCCGCCTTGCCGCCATGCTCGCGGTAATGTTTCAGGATGCCGGCGCTTCCGATGGCGGTCTCCAACGGTCCGAGCGGATAGCTCGCCGTGGAAAACGGATCGCTTCCGAGCGGCAGGAACGCGATTTCGCCGGCCGCGCCGTGCGCCCCGCGCATCAGCCGACCATCCGCGACGAGCCCCATGCCGATGCCGGTGCCGAGCGCCACGAAGGCGAAATTCTCCATGCCCGCCGCGCCTCCGTGCCAAAGCTCCCCCATCGCCGCGAGATTGACGTCATTCTCTATCCGGACGGCGCAGCCGAGCCTGCTCTCCAAGGCCGCCACCATGTCGATCGCTTCAAGACCCGCGATGTTCGGCGAGATCGAAACTTTGCCCGATCGGGTATCAAGGACGCCGGGACTTCCGATCGCAGCGGAGCGCGGCAGGTCCCCACCCCGACCGCATTGCCGGCGGAGCCGCTCGCCAATCGCGCCAATCTGTTCGACCACCTGGATTCCGCCGCCCCGGTCGGTCGGTTCGATACCCTCCGCAAGGATCTCTCCGCTGAGATCGGAGAGCGCGACATGCACCTTCGTGCCCCCAAGATCGACGCCCACGACGAGTTCGGGACGGTCGACCAGTTCGAACGCACCACCTTTTGGCGATGCGATCCGCCGGATGCGGCCAAGACGCGCAAGGTCGTCGAACAGTTGCGACGGGCAGCCCTGCCCCGCGACATCGGCAACGGTCGCCGGGCCGCGTTTCAGCGCCCCAAAAACGGTTCCAACCTCGATCGATCGTGCGAGCGACATGGGGTTCAAAAGGGGCAATATCTTATTCATTCATCAAAAACGGCCGACAACAGGAAAGGGGCCGACCCCGCGCAAAACGATCTTTGCACGGGCTCGGGAACGCCAGACACGCAATGGGAAGAGCCGGGGATGCATTGGCGCACCCCCGGCCCAAATCTTACGACTTGTAGTGGTCGTCGATCATCTTCTGCTCCTGCTGAGCCGCCTGCTTCACCGCCGCGAGAGGATCCTGGTTCTGCAGGAGCACGCGATCGAGCATGTCCTGGAAGATCTGCCCTTGCGCTTCCTCGGCGACGAAGTCGGTCGTCGAGGCGTAAGTGAGACCCTGCAGCATCGGTCCCGACAACGGATCGGCGAGGTTCTTCGGGCTCAGGGCGACCTCGCGCTTTGCCGGCAATTCGCCGGTCTTCTCGAACCAGAGCTGCATGGCGTCGTTCGTGGTGAGGAAGGCGAGGAACTTGAGAGCCGCGTCGCGCTTCGCGCCCGTGACGTTCGCGGCGATCCCGTTCACCCAATACGACGAGTAGTTACCCTTGACGCCGTTATGAGTCGGCAATTCGGCGACACCCCAGTCGAACCCGCGCGCGGTCTTGAACGTCCCGAGACGGAACGAACCGTCCACGTGCTGCGCCGCCTTGCCGGCCCGGAACGCCGCCTGGCTCTCTGACAGGAAACCTGCCGCCGCGACCTTATGCTTGCGTTGCAGATCGGTGTACCACGCGAGCGCGGCAGCACCGGAATCGTCCGCATAGGTCACTTTCCGGAAATCGTCCGTGTAAGGCTTGCCGCCGAACTGGCGCACCAGCACCTCACGCCACCAATGGTAATCCTGGGACGGGATGCCGATCGTCGCACCGGCGGTGATGAGGTTGCCGCTGCTGTCGTGCTTGGCGACCGCGAGCGCATTCTTGACCATTTCATCGAGGGTCGCTGGCGGCTTTCCATCTGAAGCGCCCGGCTGGCTCAGCAAGGTCTTGTTGTAGAACAGGCCCAGGCTGCGCACCGCCGTCGGCACCGCCCAATAACCCTCGCTGGTCTTCATCATGCGGACGAAATCGAAATAATCGCGATCGATTTCGGCAGGGTTGAACATGTCCGCCGGCAGGGGCTGGATGAGCTTCGACTTCGCGTATTCGCGCATCCAGCCGAAGAAGAGCTGCATGACGGCCGGCCCCTCGCCCGCCGGAACGGCCGCGGCCGTCTTGGTGCGATATTGCGCATAAGGGAAATGCGTGTGCTTGACCTTGATGCCGGGATTAGCCGCCTCGAATTGCACGATCAGAGCATCGATCGCCTCAACACGCTCCTTGAAGAAATACTGCCAGTAATCGATCTCGACGGCTTGGGCGCGCGCCACCGAGGGCGCGCCCACGACCAGGCCCGCGGCGGCGGCCCCCGTGGCGAAGGTGCGTCGAGTCAGGCTGTGGCGTGGCATTTGATCAGTCATGGCGATGTCTCCCTTGTGATGAAGCTGAGAATTTGGCAGGGCTTGTCGTCGCGGGGTCGGCCCGCGCGATGGTGGACCGGGCGATGCGGCGATTGGAACTGGCGAACGGCGTGCTGTTCAGCCTGACGGACGCGGAGCCGCCTCCCGCCGCATGGAGCTATTCGTTCCCGGAAGCCAGCCTCGCCGACCACGCGCCGGTCGTCGCGAAATGGCTTCCCGACAAATTGTTTCACACCCGTTTCACGAGCTTCGCATTCCAGCGACACGGCCGGATCATCGTCGTGGACGCGGGAATCGGGGCCGGGTCGAGCGACTATTTCGACGGGCTGTCCGGCCGGCTGCCCGATGAGATGGCGGAAGCGGGGCTTGATATCGCCGCCGTCGAGCATGTGATCTTCACCCATTTCCATCTCGACCACGTGGGTTGGGCGACCAGCCGCGACGGCAAAGCCTTCTTCCCGAACGCGCGTTATCATGCGCCGAAAGCGGAACTTGCCCATTGGCTCGAGAAGGGCGACACGTCGGCCCTTCCTCATCACGTGAAGGCCTTCAATGCCCACATCGCACCGCTGCTCGAAAGCCGGCGCCTCGACGCCGAGGACGCAGGAGCGGTCATCGCTTCCATCGACGCGATGGAGGTCACCTACAGGGCCGTTCCAGGACACACGGCCGGGCATTGCGCGGTCGTGATCGCCGGCGGCGGCGAGACCATCGTGATCGCGGGAGATACCTGGCACAGTCCAGCGCAGATCGCCGTTCCCGAATGGTGCCATCGGGCCGACCGGGATCCGGACTTGGCGCGCCGATCCCGCGAGGCGCTCGCGGATTGGGCGTGCGCGCATCGCGCGCTTGTCGCGGCGGGCCATTTCGGCGAGGAGATCTGCTTCGGACGCGTCGAGGCGGATGACACCGGCTCGAGGACATTCGCGCCCCTCGCTCGGACGAGCGGATAGGATCGGTCGGGTGGCGAAGCGGGAGCCGGATCGCTCAATCATGCGGGCGCCCTCCCACTGCCAAGTCTCCTCCCGACAACTCCCGCTGGACGGGTTGGCGCGTGGGGCGAGGCCGCGCTCTCGTGGCGCGTGGCTGCGTCGTCAAGCGGCTGAACAGCGGCAGCGTCGCGCCGCCGAGCGCAGCCGAGTCACCGCCCGCGCGGCCGATCAGAATCCGCTTCGACGGCCGATCGCTGCGCTGGCTCACGCTGGGCAGCAGCGGCTGCATGCGGGCCAGTATCTCGCCGAGATAACGATCGGGGACCTGGCCGCCCATGACCACGGCCTCGGGATCGAAGAGATTTTCGATATTGGCGATGGCGACGCGAAGACATTGCGCCGCGCCCTCGAGCCATTCGTCGAGAATCGCGGCATCGGCGGCAAAGAGGGCCTCGTGGTCAAGGTCGACCGCGTCGAGGTGGCCGGCCGCGACCAGCATCCGCCGCAAGGCATCCACCGACGCGATGGCCTCCAGTCTCACGGGTCCATCCGCGGATGGAAGGCCGAGATGCATGCGGCCGATCTCGCCGGCATTGCCGAACGCCCCCATCACCGGCTGGCCTTCGACGAAGAGGCCGCCGCCGATACCTTCGCTGATGTAGAGATAGAAGAAGGTCCGCAGATCGCGCGCAACGCCGTTGAGATGTTCGCCGATCGCGGCCGCGGTCGCGTCGTTTCCGACGAAGACGGGAAGCGACAGGGCCGCTGCGAAGCGCTCGCGAAATTGCGCACGCGACCAAGCCGGCATGGCGAGCGGATCGCGCTCGTTCTCGTCGACCGAGCCGAAAGGCCCCGGCAGCACGATGCCGACGCCCCAGAGACGAGCCATATCGACTCCCGCTCGGCCGGTGAGGTCGTCGATGAGGTGGCGCAGACTCTCCAGCGCGGTGTCGGGATCGTCGGTCCGGCAGACGAGCGTGGTTCTGGCGCGGATATTGGCGCCGAGATCGCAGAGAATGCCCGTCAGCCTGCCCGCCTCGACCTGCACGCCGATCGCAAACCCGCCTTCCGGATTGAGTGCGAGATCGACGGGTGGCTGGCCGCGCGCTGACGGTCGGCGCCCTCGTTCCTCGATCAACCCTTCACGGAGCAGCTCTTCGACCAGCGACGTGACCACCTGTGGCGAGAGGCCGGTCGCTGCCGCGATATCCGTGCGTGCCGCCATCCGCACATGCCGCAGCATGTCGATGATCACGCGGCGCTGGTGGCCACGGCGATCGAACGGGGCGAGACCGGAGACGCTCATTGGCGCCAGTCCTTTGCATTGCGGCGATGGTTCATCGGCACTTGCGTGAAGTATCGCTTGCAGCATGGGCTGCTTTTCATATTAAATCAATCGGTCGGATTTAATCGGCGGCAGGGCACCC
>NZ_JBFUHH010000027.1:0-44509 GCF_056402495.1 Microvirga sp. P4_A5
GGAGACCGCCGGCGGTTGAACTCGTTGAACTCCGTAAGACCAAAAAGCTGCTATCTCCCGAATCGGACCCCCTGTCCGCCCCTGTCATCCCGAGACCCTGATTGTCCCAAGGAGACGGTCCCGATGTCCCAGATGAGCTTCGATTTCCTCAGCAGTGACAACGTTGAAGTTGATGCCGAGCCGGTGTCGGCGACTCCGCGTCGCAAGGCTGCCGTCACGATCCGGACCCGCGCCAAGCGGACCCGGCGCGACGCCGTCGTCTCTGTCACGTCGCCCATCGTCACGAGTGCGGACGCTTTCCTCTCCCCGGCGCCCCTGTCTCTCGTGATATCAAGGCCAAGGCGGAGGCCGATACGAGCCTCACCGCCACCCAGCGGCGAGACATGGTGTCCGGTCTAGCCCGGATCGAGAAGGTATTCGCCACCCCGCTGGATAAAATCGAGGCCAGTCCGCGCCGCCTGCGCACGCTGTTTGCCGCCAGGAGCGCGGCGCAACTCGGGCTGTCCGACAAGAGCTTCGCCAACATCCGCTCCCTCGYCATCCMGGCGCTGTCCCGTTACGGCGAGCCGGATCTGCCGGTCACCCGGCGCTTTGCGATGACGCCGGCCTGGCGCGAGCGGCTCGATCGYATCGASAAGCCCTACAATCGYCAGACCCTCCATCGTCTTGCCATYTATTGYTCGCGCGTCGGGCTCTCAATCGAGGACGTTTCGCCGGACATCCTGACCGGGTTCAAGGCGGCGCTCGAGGCCGAGGAGRTCGTGAAGGACCCGGCCGAGATCGTCAGCAATACGATCTCGAAGTGGAACGGCGCGGTGCGGGATGTTTTGGGCTGGCCGCAGCAGAAGCTTTGTGAACCGAACAAGGAGATCCCGCTCGCCCGCCCCTTGGGCGACTTTCCGGCGAGCTTCCAAGCTGATGTCGCGACCTGGCACCAGAAGATGTCCGATCCCGACCCGCTCGACGAGGATGCGCCCGTCAAACCCTTGCGCCCGGCGACCCTCGCGCACCGGCTCTATACCTTTCGCAGTTTTGCATCGGCGCTGGTGGCATCTGATCATTACGCTCTGGCGGAGATCACGTCGCTGGCTGTTCTGCTGCAGCCCGACGCCTTCAAGGCCGGCCTCCGCTTCTTCCATGACAGGAGTGGGGGCAAGACCCAGCGCATCCACAACCTGGCGCGCAATCTCCGGCTGATCGGCAAGAACCATTGCCGGTTCGACGCGGTGACGCTGGCGCAGCTCGAGGTAATCTGCCGGCGGCTCGATGCCGGCAAGCGCCATCAGACGACAGATCGCACCCGCCAGAGGCTCGCCCAGTTCGACAACAAAGCGAAGGTCGCAAGACTCCTGCACTTTCCCGAACGGGAAGCGGCATGGGCATTGTCGCAGTCCAACCCCTTCCGGAAAGCCAAGGGCATGGAGCGGGCGGTGGCGGTCGCGATCCTGATCTTCTGCGGCCTGCGAATCACGACGTTGCGGACGCTCGAGCTCTCGGATTTCCGCTTCATCGACAACGGCCGCTGCATTCTGTTCGTGCCGGCGGAGCGGACGAAGGGCGACCGGGCGCTCGAGCACGACCTCAATCCTCAGGTCACGGCGTTGCTTCGCCGCTTCATCGAGCATCACCGGCCGCTGTTGCCGGGCGCAAAGGGTCCGTGCCTGTTTCCGGGTGACGGTCGTCCGGCGCGTTCCCAGACGTCCATGGCGAAGGCGATCTACGAGGCGATGCGGCAACGAGCGGGCCTCGACATGAACGTCCACCTGTTCCGGCATGCGATCGCCAAGATCGCCGTCGAACGCGATCCCGGCGCTTATCTGTCGGTCTCGCGGGTGCTCGGCCATACCAGCCTCGACACCACCATGGCGCATTACCTCGGCACCGAATCGAAGGCCGCCGGCCGCCACCTCGATCGTCTCCTGACGGATACCAAGGCGGACATCAAGAACGTCCAGCCCAATCGTAACCGTCAAGGCAGGCGCACGCGCGGAGGGACTGCGTGATGGGCATCGTCGTCGATCCCGTTCGTCGGGCCCTGCCGCTCGATGAATGGCCCCCGGCCGATCAGGCGCTCTGGCGTGCCGCCCTCACCGCCGGCGATCTCTTCGATCATGGCGGCGGTGAGGCCCATTGGGCGGTCAGAACCCGGCAGACCAATCTCAAGCACTATG
Source organism: Microvirga sp. P4_A5 (assembly GCF_056402495.1). Taxonomy (NCBI): domain Bacteria; kingdom Pseudomonadati; phylum Pseudomonadota; class Alphaproteobacteria; order Hyphomicrobiales; family Methylobacteriaceae; genus Microvirga; species Microvirga sp. P4_A5. The sequence continues at coordinate 2,172 of NZ_JBFUHH010000027.1, forward strand.
GTCGCTGGCTCGGGTTTCTCAGGTGGACCGGCACCCTTGACGCCGACGCCGCGCCGGCCGACCGCGTCACCCGCGACGCCGTGCGGGCTTACCACCGGCATCTCGCGACGCTCGTCGCCCCGATCACCCGCCTGTCGATGCTGGTCGGTCTCAAGGTCATGCTGCAGGCGATGGCCCCTGACCGCTCCTGGCGCTGGCTGCAGGATGTCTGCAACCGCATCCAGATCACCGCGCGACCGAGCAAGGACAAACGCTCGCGCATGCGGCCGACCGCCGAGATCGTCGCGGCGGCCCTCCGTGAGCTCGAGAGCCTCCCCTGCCCGGTCACGACGATCAAGCAGGCGCTCGCCTACCGCGACGCCTTCATGCTCGCCCTCATGGCGGCCCGTCCGTTGCGGGTGAAGAACTTCGCCGGCCTCGAGCTGGAGCGCCATCTTTTCCGCACCGAGCACACCTGGCTGATCACCATTCCGGCCGCCGAGACCAAGACCAGGCAACCGATCGCCTTCGACGTCCCTGAGATGCTCCTGCCCTGGCTGGAGCGTTACCTGTCGGAAGTGCGGGTGCTGTTTCCCGGGGCGGCCGAATCCTCAAGGCTCTGGATGGGCAAGGACGGCGCGCTGACCGATCAGCAATCGATTAGCGACCGCATCACCAGACTGACCAGGCGCCTCTTCGGCACGTCGATCAATCCGCATCTGTTGCGGGACTGCGCCGCCTCGAGCCTTGCCAACGACTCTGTCGAGATGGCGCAGGCAGCCCCGGCCCTCCTCGGACATCGCCACCGCTCGACGACTGAGAAGTACTACATCCAGGCCGACAATCTCGCGGCGAGCCGGACGCTCGGAACGCTGCTCGACTCCATCAGGAGCCGCAAGTGACGCTCGCCGCTGCAAACCGCGGGGTTTGCGAACAAACCCAGAATCTGAGACTCTYGACCATRCYYGGAAGGATTCGGCYTTGAACAGTACRGCGTCCTCACTYGAKACCCTCAATCYCCACCAACGRCAGGCAGTCGAACACGGCGTGGTCGAGGGTCGGTCCACCATGGCCTCGCCGCTTCTGATCATCGCCGGCGCGGGYTCGGGCAAAACCAACACCCTCGCCCATCGGGTGGCTCATATCATCGCCCATGGTGCAGACCCCCACCGCATTCTCCTGATGACCTTCTCCCGTCGAGCTGCCGCCGAGATGTCGCAAAGGGTGCAGCGCATCTKCCGGAAGACCCTGGGTGACGGAGCGGGTCATCACCTTCTTCCCTGGGCCGGCACCTTYCACGGCATCGGCGCAMGSCTTTTGCGTCATCACGCCGAGCAGATCGGGCTAAACCCTGATTTTACCATCCACGACGCGCGGGACTCCGAAGACCTGATGAACCTCGTTCGACATGAATTGGGGTTCTCAAAAACCCATGAGCGGTTTCCGAAGAAGGCGACTTGCCGTGCGATCTATTCCCGGGTCATCAACACCGAGGCACCGATCGAAGAGGCGGTGAAGCGGTTCTTTCCCCGGTGCGCGGGGCTCGAAGGCGATCTCAAGAARCTCTTTGCTGCCTACGTAGAGGCGAAGCAGGTCCAAAATGTCCTCGATTACGACGATCTSCTGCTCTACTGGGCGCAGGCCATGACCGACCCCTTGCTGGCGGCGGAATTCGGCGGACGCTTCGATTATGTCATGGTCGACGAATACCAGGATACGAACCGGCTCCAATCCTCCATCCTGCTCGGCCTCAAACCGCAAGGCCACGGGATGACGGTGGTCGGCGACGACGCCCAGTCGATCTATTCGTTTCGAGCGGCGACCGTCCGCAACATCCTCGACTTCCCGGACCAATTCCAACCMGCCGCTTCGATCATCACCCTCGACCAGAATTATCGTTCGAACCAACCGATCCTGAACGCCGCGAATGCGGTGATCGAACAGGCGAGCGAACGCTTCACCAAAAACCTCTGGTCCGACCGCATCTCCGCTGAGCGTCCGTATCTTGTGACCGTTCGCGACGAAGCGGATCAGGCGCATTATGTGGCCGATCAGGTTCTCGCCTATCGCGAAGAGGGTCTCGATCTCAAGCAGCAGGCCGTCCTGTTCCGCACCGCACACCACAGCGGTCCTTTGGAGGTCGAACTGACGCGCCGCAACATCCCGTTCAAGAAGTTCGGCGGGCTGAGGTTTCTCGACGCCGCCCATGTGAAGGATATGTTGGCCACCCTTCGCTTCGTGCAAAATCCCCGGGACAAAATTTCTTCCTTTCGGGTGCTGCTGCTCCTGCYCGGCATCGGACCGCGTTCGGCCAACGACATCATCAACACGATGACCGACGCGCCCGACCCTCTCGCAACGATCTCAACCTTGTCGCCACCGCAGCGCACAGGCGAGGCATGGGATCACTTTACCGCCCTGCTCCGCGACCTCAAACCGGGTGCGATTGGTTGGCCTGCCGAGATCGAGCTCGTCCGGGACTGGTACCAGCCCTATCTAGAGCGGACCTACGAGGATGCGATCGTGCGCAACGACGACCTTCTGCAACTGGTGCAGATCGCATCAGGCTACCCGTCGCGGGAACGCTTTCTGACGGARCTGACGCTCGATCCGCCGGACGCCACCAGCGACCAGGCCGGCATCCCCCATCTCGACGACGATTATCTCATCCTCTCGACCATTCATTCCGCCAAGGGCCAGGAATGGAAATCGGTCTTCATCCTCAACACTGTCGATGGCTGCATCCCCAGTGATCTTTCGACCGGGACAAAGACCGAGATCGATGAGGAACGCCGTGTTCTCTACGTCGCCATGACGCGGGCGAAGGATCATCTGCACCTCGTCATGCCGCAACGATTCTTCACTCACAACCAGCATCCGCGCGGCGACAGGCATGTCTATACGCCGCGGACGCGCTTCATTCCCTCAAAGCTCCTGAAGCTTTTTTCATGCACGAACTGGTCGAGCGAGGCGGCTGAAACTGCACCTCCGACCACGCGTGCTCCGCAAGTGGATGTCGCCGCGCGGATGCGAAAAATGTGGGCTTAAGCGAATGCGGAACTCCAATCTGGTGGTAGGAACCGCAGTCGTTGGAGGCATGGCACTTTCTGCCCTCTATGACCAATATCTGAGACCTGTTGTCACCGACAAGGCCGACGAGAAATTCGAACCAACCTCCGATTCACAAGCCAGTCCCAGTCTAAATCGCGGGACGTTGATCAACGGCGGTAGCGACGACGTGCTGCATGGTGGCCGAGGAAAGGACAAGACCAAGAGAATGCCGGGAACGATGACATGTGGGTGCGCCGCCAACGACATCCTGACCGGAACAAAGACAAGGATGCATTTTCTTCGAAGCCGATGATCCTGATCGGTTCGAGGGCCCATGACCGGGACGAGCGCTGGAGGGAAGAGCGGGCTCGCCCGCCGCTCAGACCGGCGGCGCGCCGACGTCGCATTTCTTGCATAGCGCCTTGTCACGGCCTTTCTGCGTAATAACCCACGGACGATTAGTCCATGGAGGGTTATGGCGCACATGCTGGTAGTGACCGCATTCAAGTTCAGCCACCCACTGTTGTTCTTCGTCTAAGTGAAAACCGACAATCCGTTTCTTCATGTTCCACTAAAACGTCAGGCGCCGCGGTCCGTCGTGGAGCTGGGGGAAGAAAACCAAGCGGCACAGTATACAGAAAAATCAATGAGATTGGGCGAGCGCCGAACCCGCTTTGGACCAGCTTTGTGTACCCAAAACCCTTCCGCAACTTGACTACAGCGCTTGGCACGCATGACTGCATTCGACCTCAGAGCGGAAGTTTGGCTTACTTCTGCTCCGTGCCAAGAGCGGTCATTGAGTTCAGTGCCGACAACCTCCTGCCTGACAATCCTTCGTACCTTCAACGACGGAAGCTTTGCGCCGTGCTAGAGTCACGTGCTGCAAGCGAGRAACTCGTGAGATCGGGCATGGCAATGATTGACGRAAAGCTCCTCGAGGAGCGGCTGGCGGCGCTTGAATCGGCGCGGAGCTGGAGYCCGCGGCTTGTCTCCAAGCTCGAGAGTYACATCCGATCCGCGAGCGACGTGGAGCTCCTGCGCATCAATCCAATCAAATTYGCGACCGACAAGAGCCTCAGGGAGGAAGAGGCGATCGATCTCTTTCTCCATGCCGCCGCGCTCGGTCTCTTCCAGATGACCTGGATCCTGATCTGCCCGATCTGCTCGTGCGTCATCGACAGTTTTCGGGCGCTCAAGAATCTCCGCAGTCACTGCCGCTGCACCCATTGCCATGTGGAATTGGTGGCGGCTCTCGATGACATGATCGCGATCACCTTCACCGTGAACCCGGCGATCCGCCGCATCGTCTATCATGATCCAGAGACGCTCTCGGCGGAGGATTAKCTTTACCGCTACAGGTCGGCGAATGAGGGTTTGATCCCGGACGGCACGCCTTTCATCAAGATGCGGGAGATGCTGAGCCGCGCCTTGGCCTATGTCGAGCCGGGCAAGACGACCGCCTTTGAGATCAGCGCGGAGGCCGGCGCCTTGCATGGCAGCAGYTCCGACAGCAATGCAGGAATCGATTTTATTGTCGATCCCGCGCTTCCGCCCGGCGAGCAACGCATTGCAGTCCGTCTTGACTTCGAGTCCAGCACCCCGAACACGGGCACCGTCGGGCGCGGCAAGGTGATCTTCGAGCTGACCAACGTCGCGGACAAACGCTTCGAGTTCGGGTTCCTCCAGCTGCCGCCCGGAGTCGACCGGCCGCCACCACTCCACTTCGCGCCCTTTCTTTCGGGCAAGCGGCTGCTCACAACGCAGACGTTCCGCGACCTCTTCCGCTCCGAGGTGACACGCGTCAGCGAGGGGCTCCGCGTCAAGGACATTGCTCTCCTATTCACCGATCTGAAGGGCTCGACCGCGCTTTATGATCGKATCGGAGACCTGAATGCCTTCGCGCTCGTGCAGCAGCATTTTGACCGCCTGCTGGACGTGACAGTCCGCCACAACGGCGCGATCATTAAGACGATCGGCGACGCGGTGATGGCGGCGTTCCTCGAGCCAGCTGACGCAGTGCAGGCGGCGCTCGACATGCGCCGCGAGATCGCCTCCTTCAACGAGCGGCAGCCCGACAAGGCGCTGATCCTCAAGATCGGKGTCCACACAGGCGCGGCTATCGCGGTGACGCTGAACGACCGGCTAGACTATTTCGGGCAGACGGTGAACATCGCCGCACGCGTACAGAACCTCGCCAACGCGGACGAAATCGTTGTGAGCCAAGACGTCTATGACGCGACCGGTGTTCGCGACGGGTTGGCGGGTTTTACGGTGGAGCCGCAGACGGCGCAGCTGCGTGGCGTGCAGCAGGCGCTGCCGGTGTTCCGGGTGGGGACGGCTGCCTAAAWCAGATGATCGCCTGCCTCGCAGGTGGGTAGGAAGCACCCTGTGCCAGGCAGATCGGCAGGACGATGCTCAGGACTGGTGACGACCGCAACGGGTCAAACCTTGGATTCGAGTGAAGGGAGCCGAAGTCCGGTTCGCCCTGGGGAGTTGCCGAATCCGTCCTGGAGCTTCGGCCCAAGTGGTTTTCCGGCGGGCTCGACAGCCAAGCTTTATCGCAGGGGCTTTGTTTCAGGAGCACTGCGATGCGAGACCGTTCTGTCATTCATATGAACCGAGCCAGAGCCCCGTGGAACCGCGGGAAAATGATCKGACCCAAACCACCCCTCAAAGTCAGGGAGATCTGGTCCATACGGATCAGGCTCCAAGTGTCAAAGCGGACCCGGGATTTGGCTTTGTTCAACTTAGCGATCGATRGCAAGCTGCGCGCCTGCGACCTAGTTGCGCTCCGAGTCGACGATGTGGCGCTCAATGGAAAGGTTCGCTCCCGCGCCACCGTGATACAGCGGAAGACGGGTCGGCCCGTGCAGTTCGAGATCACAGAGCAGACGCGCGAGGCGGTGGAGCGCTGGCTCGAGAAGAAGAACTTGCAACGGGGCGAGCCGCTCTTTCCAAGCAGAGTTGACCGCACGAGGCCGATGACGACGCGTCAGTATGCCCGTCTGCTGGGATCATGGGTTCAGATGGTCGGTCTAGATCCCCTCGCYTACGGCACGCACTCTCTGCGGCGTACGAAGGCCTCAATGATCTACCGACGAACGGGCAATCTCCGGGCAGTTCAACTCCTGCTAGGTCATACCAAGATAGAGAGTACCGTACGCTACCTCGGCATCGACGTCGACGATGCGCTCACGATCGCGGAACAGGTTGAAATCTGAACCCCAGGGGGCGGCTCAACGACGAGCCGCCTTCGTTGAGAGGGTCCGGATCSGAGGCTTAAGCGGACGCAGCAAGAACGACCGCCGCGTGCCACTTCCGGACCTTCGGAGCGAAAAACATGGTATTGAGGTGGCAGGGCTACGACGCCGACAGCATTCGAATGGCCACGGTGCGGCGCTCCGCCCAGGCGACGCCTGTCAAAGGCGACGCAGCGATGCAACAGGTCACGGTTTTCGGCGGGTCTGGATTTATCGGCCGGCATCTGGTCAACCATCTCGCCAGAACCGGGGCCTTAATATCGGTCGCGGCGCGCCATCCGCCCCAAAGGGCCGAGCCTCTGAGGCAAGCCCGGGTCCAACACATCGAGGCGGACATTCTCAATGACGAAGGCGTCTGGGCGGCAATCCAGGGGGCCGACACGGTTATCAATCTGGTAGGCATTCTCTCGCAGGCGGCGCCGCAAACCTTCACGGCCATCCATGAGGACGGGGCTCGCCGTGTGGCCGCCACTTGCAAGCGCTTGGGCGTAACGCAACTCGTTCACATCTCAGCGCTGGGGGCCAGCCGCACCGCACCGGCGCTTGCGGATCGCTCCAAGGCGGCCGGCGAAGAGGCAGTGCGCGCCGCTTTCCCCGAGGTGACGGTTATCCGGCCCAGCTTGGTCTTTGGACCTGACGATCACTTTTTCAACGGCTTCGCCGCGCTGGCGCGACGGCTGCCGGCGTTGCCTCTGATTGGCGGCGGCCAAACGAAGTTTCAGCCCGTCTATGTCGGGGACGTCGTCACTGGGCTCGCCGCCATTCTTGCGAGCCCTGCCAGCCGCGGGAACACCTACGAGTTCGGGGGGCCCCGGGTCTATACCTTTAAAGATCTGCTCGCGTTTATCTGTGCCACGATCAGCGCCCGACCCCTGCTGGTGCCTATACCGTTCTGGGCCGCTGAAGTGTTGGGCGGGCTGCTGCAAGTGTTTCCCGACGCGCCCTTCACCCGCGATCAGGTCCGGCTGCTGCGAACGCACAAGGTGGTCAGCGGCTCAGCGCCGACGCTTGGTGACCTTGGTGTCGAGCCTCAAGCGCTGGAGACCATCGTCCCTGAGTATCTTGCGGCCTATCGACAGGGAGGACGGGGCTGACGTTTCAGGCCCAAACAAGGCAGACCCTCATATGCGTGACAGGCTTACCGAAGCTCTGGACCATCATGTGATCCGGCGCTCCGGCCGGAGCCGACGACTGAAATTCGCGCGGGTGCGGCATGGCAAGGCAGGTGAATAGATGCAAGCTCATGCACAGAGGGCCGCGCTCACTAGGCGCCGGACGGTCCGGCCCCACCCAACGTCCTGATACTGCTGCGCTTCTTTGCCCGAGGCCTGCTGCTGGTCTAATCCGGCCACGCTGTCATGAGAGTTCGTCTTACCCGTCAAGCGAGGCAACTGGCGCGACGCGCTCGATTTTCTGAAAACCAAACCAAAGACTTTTGTCTAATGTGACAGCGCCTGCGAAATCTCTTGTAGCGGCTGCCAAACAAAGGCGCGAAACCGCGAGAAGTGGTATGGTATTTAACTAGGCATGCTGCCGAGACCGCTCACAGTTTGAAAGTACCGAAGCGATGTTTTCGCATTGAAGGAGGTCGCAGATGCAGATCACTCCATTGGGCCCACTCGAGCGCGAGGCAGAAGGTAGCAGCAATAGGGCCATCGTAACGAACCTGGAGCACACTGCGTTCGGACAAGTGATCTTCGTCGGTGACTATACCCTGCATGCCGATCAGCCCTTGAGCGCTGGCGGACAAGCCTCCGGTCCTGATCCCTATCAGTACCTTCTGGCGGCGCTCGGGGCGTGTACGTCAATGATTGTGGGAGCCTTCGCTCGGCGAAAGTCGTGGCCTCTCGAACAAGTAGTTGTGCGGCTCACCCATTCTCAAACTTACCCGAAAGGTGCGGACGGGCACCCATCGGAAAAGATCTCCGACCGCATCGAGCGCAGCGTTGAACTTGTCGGGCCACTCACGGACGCCCAACGCGACCTCCTCCTCAAGGTTGCAGACATGTGCCCGCTGGTTGGAATGCTTACCTCGGGGATCGACATCGTCACGACCTTGACCGCACACGCCCCCGGTGAGAGCTATGATCCGGTCGACCGCGACTCTGACCAGAGCTTCCCGGCAAGTGACCCTCCGGGCTGGATCAGGATGGGTGGAGCAGGAAGTCCCCTCCACATCAACGCGCTCACCCGTTTAGTTGAGCAAGCAGATAACACTCTAGCACAATCAGAACTTCGAGCGCGTTAACCTGCAGGGGCGTGATCTGCGGATTCATCAGAACAGGTGCTTACATGAGCCGCATTAACAGGGCGCACATGTGACTGCACCCGATGTGAGAGGCAAACAATCAGGCGCCCGATCGTCGCACGCTGATTCCGACAAGGCATTATCGGGCTTGCGCAGCGATGCCCACTACATCGCGCTCGTCGTGAGGAGATCCACCTATGGCGAGAGCTCGCCACCGTTGCGTCGGCGAACTTCGATGGATCAGGCGAGACACTTCCCACCTTCGGAGCCGAAGCTCATTATGATGTGCAATCTCCGCGCCGATGCGTGAGAAGCGAGATGATCGTGGCTAAGCCGAAAAGGCCAAATATATCTGCGGCGGGGCTCTCGCGAGGACCGGCGTGGGCAGGCGATACCAAAGCGCAAAGCCGGCTTAGGACGATGCGATCACCACGGCAACGGCAAGTATGCCCTTCAATGCGCATTTGAGGCCAAAGCATAAAGCGTCAGTAATCAGAACAGCTCGAACGAGCGATCCGCCCAAGACGTGCGATGAACTGTCCATCGTCTCAATGTCCGCCGAACACGGGAGTCTGGATCGGCAGCAGCAACGCCCGCATCCGCATGATCGCAGGTGAACAATTCCAACCGCATCCACCGCATGGAGCGCCAGACCCCTCACAGCGTCGATTTTCCCTAAGTCGATCAGATTTTGATTGATCCTATAGGCATTGGCGATGCAGGACCTGCCGGTCGTCACCCCTTCGAGGCCGCCCTCAGATAGGGGCTCGAGCGTGACCAGAATGGTGCGGGCTCGCAGAACCTGCTCGGCGTCTTCGAGTTGCCCGCCGCCGTGGAGCAGAGGCAAGAGGCAAGAGGTAACAGGCAAGGCAGCTAGGCGGTAGGCTGTCGGTTCACAAATGCCTGCCACGAGCAACCGCACGGCCCCCACGACCCCATCGAAGGTGGAGGGGTAGGTCGAGTCTCCACGGCGGTGGGGCAGTTAACCGGTCTTGGGGGTGAAGCTTTTGCGCAACCAAAATGAGGAATTGCAATAATGGCACGTCCGAGGACGCCGACGGCGACCTTGGAACTCCGAGGTGGCTTCAAGAATCGCCCGCAGCGCGACGCTGCGCGGGCAAACAGAACCCGAGCCCGAGACGAAAGTCGGCGAGCCCCCGGAGCATCTGAAGGAAGACGCGCAAGTCGTGTGGGCAGAGATGACCCGCGAAGGCAGACTCCGGCTAACCGGCGCCGACCGTCTGCAGGTCGAGATTGTGGCGCAACTGATGGCGGAATTTCGGGCGGGCGACATGCCGTCGAGCAAGGTGTCGATTCTTGTCGGAGCATTGAACAAGTTGGGCTTCGGCCCGACCGAGCGTTCGAAGATCAAAGCCCCGCAGGCGAAAGAACCACAGAGAAGCCCATTTGAGGGCTTCAATCAGCAGACGTGCGTTGCCCGGAGCGCCAGGCACCGCCTACGCCTCTGACACAAGGACCACAATGCAGATTCGTATCACTGACTTCGACGTGTGGCAGCACCCTGTTGCAAACGACACCGGCCTTGTTGTTCTCGGTCAATTCTCTGCGGTTCTACGCGGAATCCGGCTCGCGGGCTGCGCGCAGATGTGGAGCCCGCGAGGATGGTCCGTAGCGCCACCGAAAGTCCTCAGAGAAAGCTACCATATCGAGTTCGAAAATCGCGCCTTGCGCGAGCATGGCGCGGGCCGCTGACTATGCGTTCGGCGGGGATTTTCAACCGCCCGCCTATCCCTCACCAACCGCACACGATGAGGCAGGGCTGCGGCGTTTTATACGCTGCGGTTGAAGAAACCATGAAACAGGGGTGAGCACCGCAGGCAAGGCCACGATGCCCGCCGTGGGCCCGGCTCGCGCTAATACCTCCCACAAAGAGTAAGGCGGAGTCTCCCCCCAAATATGCTATTATTGCGGCGAGTAAAGGGAGTCACTGCAAACTACAACGAGCCCATGAGGGCAGTAACATGAGACTGGTAATAGTTGAGTCACCTTACGCGTGCGATCAAGAAGCAAATATTGATTATGCGCGAGCTGCTGTGCAAGACAGTCTACGACGCGGCGAGGCCCCGCTTGCGAGCCACCTCCTCTACACAGAAAATGGCATTCCTGACGACAACGTGCCCGAGCGGCAGCAGAGCATTGACGTAGCTCTCGTCTGGGGGCGCGTCGCCGATGCGACTGTCGTGTACACGGATCGCGGCATCAGCAAGGGCATGAAACACGGGATTGCAGCAGCGTCCGCTTAGGTCTTCCGGTGGAATATCGGAGCATTGGTGCATGACCAGTCGGCGGACGCAAACCCACGGCGGCTGCAAGAGGAGGGGTTCTGTATCTCCCGAGTGCCGGTGCATTGGGTCGGCCTGCCAAGGCAACCTCATGAAAAACCTGACTAACAATCGGCGCAGTTGCTCCGTCTGCGACCCTGAAGTTGAACTGCAGCGACTCAAGCATCGCTTCGGGGACATATCGAATCGCTATTTCCTGGCCGTGAACTCTGTCACTTCTTGGCAAGCCTACCTGCCAGCATTGGCGGCGCTAGGCGCCTTTGCCCTTTATTTGGGACACATGAGCTTAAGCCCTTGGCCGCAGGGCACGACGCACAACATCTTGCCTCCTTTTCCGAACTGCGCCGGTGCTGCATTAGTTGGCCTAGCTCCCGCATGTAAGGGCGGGACCGGGCTGTTATCAGCGCCATGACCGGGACCGCTACGGTAGGTCCTGCGAGGCTTGGCAGTCCCGGTAGCAGCTGTTGCAGATTCGGGTATTCCGGACGCGGTCCGGCACCAGCCGCACGCCACCTTGTGCAGACACCACTTAAGTCCGATGGCAGGCCTAAGTTTCTCTAGGCTGCTCATTCGCCTTGTTGGCTAACTGCGCTATTTCCCAGTCATGACGAGCCACGCGGGAGTGCGCGATGAGCAACCATGTCTACAAAATCGTTGAAATTGTCGGCTCATCCGAGACCAGCATCGAAGACGCTATTCAAACTGCGATCAATCGCGCGAGTACGACCTTGAATAACCTGCGATGGTTCGAGGTTGTTCAAACCCGCGGTCATATCGAAGATGGCAAGGTTCAGTACTACCAAGTGACGATCAAGGCTGGCTTCACCTTGGAAGGTGGCTAGTCCGGCCGTCAAGCAACCCGCCGGACCTCGGACAGTGCACCAGATTCGTAATCTGGTTATCAACTGACCTTCCCGTTGACGCTCATCCTGAGGCTTTGACCGTCTGGTCCCGCGCGGTGGCAGACGGGAGATCAAGGGCAATAGCGGAGTCCGCCGAAGGGAAGTTGCGCCTGCCAGGGCTTGCGGAGGCGGTTGAAAGGGAGACTGGCACGTGGACAAGAAACACACCTGGAATGTCGTGTTGTGATGGCATAGCGCGGTCCACGAGGCACGATTACTTCCTCGGAAACAGTGTATGGCACGTATGTTGTTTGCCGAAAGTCCGCCGCGAGAGCCCCTGATGCTGTTGCGCCTGCCAGCGCTAATTCGATGACCATCCTCATCATACGACCCTTCTTTGCCGGTTAGAAACGGCTGCGGCTAAGGTCCGGTTCCGGGAGCGCATTCACCACTCCGGGATTGGCCGGGTCGCTCCGCGTGCGTGGAGTCACTGCACCCGCGTGTATCAAATATGCGGACGGGGAGTTCCGGAGGGTGCGCGAGGGCTTGAGCTTGGCTGTCGCTCGGTTCAGTGCAGTCTCTACTCCGTCACTAAAAGTCATCAAGCGATTCGCGATTTGTTTCGGGTCGCCCCGATACCACCGGCAACCTTCCACCATTTCCCGACATCTTCCCCGACTACTCGGCGCCAGTCTTGCGAAAACACGCCGCACGGTCGTGAGCTGACGTTGATGCGATGGGGTATGCCCTCGTCGCAGAAAGCTCTTCTAGAGGCTACCCAGCGCCGGGCTCAGAAGATCGAGGCCAAGGGCAAGGCGGTCGACTTCAAGGCGCTGCTCAGGACGGAGCCTGACAAGGGCGCGAGGAATATCCGCAGCGTCTAAAGCCAGCATTGGCAACGGTGGCTCAATCCGGAGAGCAGGTGCCTCGCATTGTTGACGAGCTTCTCCGAGGTCAACGCCAGCGCCGGCGGCGATAGCCGACTATCACCTGCTAACGAGCTTGAGATCGCGGCTGAGGTCTCTTGTGTCGTTGAGCCCCGATCCCCGGGTTGAGCATGGCCCTCTCTCCGTTGAGTTCGGCCACTTTGGAATCCTCATTCCGACACCACAGGCCAGCATTGCGATCCCAGATCGTTCCGGATTACGCGCGATTCGACTGCGGCGACGGCCGTCCGGAACGCTTCTGACGCCGCGAACTGACAAGGATGCGAGGCGCTCTTGGGATAATAGCGAGTAAGGCTCTAGAAGATCTCGCTTGCGCCGTATGCCCGCCGTTTGAGCTTCTTGGGTTGTGACATTCTCTCATAGACGATTGCTGCTATTCCAAGTCCAACCAAGCCTGCAATTGCCGCTACCACAAGCGGGTTGGCCCTCAATGTCTTTTCGGCCCTTACAAGGCCCTCACCGACCACTGGTCTCGCCTCGGCGAACGCCTCACCCGCAACGCTGGCCATATGGCTCAAGGGACTCGGATCGGCAGCTTTATCGGCACCCGTCTTGCTATTATTTCCTGGACCGTCGCCGGGAGCATACTTGCTGACTTCGACAGAGACCGGATCACTCGCCGGGAATGACTCTTYAACGCCGCGGTCGAGTTGCTTCTCAGTCGGCAATTCGAATTCAGGGTTGATCGGCTCTTTTGGCATGGTTTAGCTCCCGCGAGATATCGGGGTTAACCGTTCCCATCAAGTCGCGTTCCTGCGGCCCTTGTAGACGCCCGCGGTTTTAGCATTCGCAAGCCCCTCCATCTGGCGGTCCCGATGCAGGTTGGTCTCGAATTCGGCGAACACCCCGAGCACATCCAGGAATGCTTTGCCGGCCGCGGTGCTGGTGTTGATCGGCTGCTCGAGCAATTTCAAGTGGGCGCCTTTAGCTTTTTCAGCTCGTGAACTATGTCCTGACGATCCCCGATTGAGCGAGCCAAGCGATCCGTTCTTGTTACGACCAGAATGTCGCCCTTCCGGATGAAAGCAAGTAGGACTCGTCGCGGCCCGATCTCGAAGAGCCGCTGCGCTTCTCAGCGCGAATCGGGTCACATTCTGCTGCTTTTAACGCCTCCAGCTGCGTGATGAGGTCTTGGCCAGTGGTTGAGACACGTCTCGGCATAGGCTGAACCCGCTACAAGCATCCCGACGACTTGTAAGTCTGTCACATGGGCTCGTCACTCGTATTGTGGGATGCCCAACCAAGGACTGCAGCAAAAACAGCACGTCAGGGCAACTGTGCCGGTGATGAAAATGGCCTGTCCGCGTCCACGACGAACAGGGCAAACTCTTGCAAGTCGATTGAGCCGCTGCTCGACACCTGCATCGGAATATCGCCACCATGCCCGACCGTGGTCTGGCCAGCGGCGACACGGACGACACCGTGTGGCGTCTTTTGCGTCAACTCCCCACTGATGACGTAAAACGCCTCCGACCCGGGATGGGTGTGTACGGCCGTGACGCTGCCCGAAGGACCGCCTGCTTCGTTGACCCGCAAGAGGTATTGCGTTGCATGGGTCTGAGGGAGCGGTCCAATTTCTGCAACCCGCGTGCCACCCTTCGAGGCTTCTCCCACGAGGCCGAGCGTGAAGAGCCAAACCTTGCCTTTAGCCTCTGCCACCAGTCCCATCGGACCGGCGGCCGCCTGAGCCTGCTCCTTGGTTTCGAAATTATCGATGCGCCAAAACAAGTCGCCAGACGGCAGTGCCATCACTTTTTTCTCGACCAGAGGCTTAACGACGAAGGTTTGCTGCGCCATCGCGAGCGAGGGTAAGACGAACAATCCTGGTATCAGTGCTGTGATGAGCTTGAGTTTCACCATACAACCTCTCCAATGCTGGACGTGCTGCTGCACGAGCTTGCGGATTCCCGCTTAGGGGCCGTTTGACTAAGTCGTACGCCACCGCCTGTCGTGGTGGGGCAGCGGCCGCACTGCTCCCACGATGCGCTGATCACGTCCGGAATTCCAGACGAAACAAAGGGTGGACCATACCAACCTCGCCTCGAAGCTTGGCTGCCGCGGGTGAGGATTATTCTATCCAAAGTCAGACAGAAGCTGCGCTTCTACGGGGCTTGATGCTATGCGGGTAGCAGGTCGATGATCCGCATGATCGCAGCCGTGCTGCCGGTGTTTTTGCTGCGCTCCGGCATCCCTTTGGCGCACGACCATACGTCACCCTTTTTGTAGACATTGTCCCCCGAACCCGTGTCGACGGTCAGCTCGCCCTCCAGCATGTGGCAGACCATATCGTTGGGCATTGTATTGCCGCTCGTGGTCGCGCCGGGTTGGTAGACATGGTCCCGCATCGACACCGTTTTGTAGCCTTGGATCATCGTGTCGCGTTTCGTATGATCAATGCGCCGGACACCGGGGGCAATTTCCTTTCCCTCGGTTGGGCCAGGCGTTTGAGCGGCGGCTCGCGCCACTGGGCCAAGTGCGGCGGCAACAACCAGACTGAGAAGCGCACGGCGACGGTCAAGGTGTTCCATCGCTTCCTCCCGTCCAAGAAGCCACCCCAGCACCACAAGTATGCGCCCGATCCCGCGCGCCGACCACGTAATTCGGAGAACCCATATATGCAACCAGCGAACCCCAGCGAAGCGGAACCACACTGGCGATCACTCAATCACCTCGTCGGCGCCGACTAGAACGCTTGTCGGGATCTCGAACCCGAGCGCCTGCGCGGTCTTGCCGTTGAGAACAAGCTCAAACATTGTCGGCTGCTCGATTGGAAGGTCGCCGGGACTCTCACCCCTCAGCAACCTGTCCGCATAGGCTGCAAGTCGCACATAGGTGGCGCGCTGGTTCGCCCCATAGCTCGCAAGGCCTCCCACCTCGCAGTGCTCGCGCGAGCCGAACATGGACGGCAAGCCATGCTCCTTCGCAAACTCAGCAATCTTTACCTTGTGCACCCTTGTGGCTCCGCCGGGGAAGGCGAGTATCGCATCAGGACGCGAGGCCCGCACGTGCTCCAGGGCAGCGTCGATGTCCGCGCCGGAAACGAAGGGCGCATAGACGAGGCGCAAGGAAAGAGCCTCCGCTGCCCTCTTGGTGGCGTCATACTCAAGCTGTTCGCCGGGATGGGTGGTGTTGGACAGGACGGCGATGGTTCGCAGACGGGGCATCAGCGCCTTGAGGAGCTCGACGCGCTTCTGCGCTACATCGAGCGACAGGAAGGTGATGCCGGTGAAGTTGCGTCCGGGACGAGCGAGGCTCTCGGCAATGCCAAGGACGACCGGATCGCTGCTGATCGCGAACAGGACGGGCTTTGTCGCCACGGCACTCGTCGCGATGATGGCGGGCCCACTCGATACGATCAGATCTGCTGGGAGGGCGAGGAGCTCCGGCAGCATCGCGCGAAGTGCACCCGGGTTGCCAGGAGCATAGCGGAGTGTGAACGCGAGGGTCTGGTCACTGTAGCCGTGCTCTCGCATGCCTTCTCTGAAGCCGTCGATGAAGGGATCAGGCTGGGCTTCCGTAGACACCCAAAGAATGGTGCGAACTTCGCCGGGCTGTGCTCCGACGGCCAGCGGCCATGCAGCGATCGCACCACCGAGACTCCCGAGGAAAGTCGGCCGCTTCATAGAATCACCTCGCGTGCGATATATCTTAGCTTGGAGCTAAGCATAACCTGCTGGCAGAGCAGTGGGAGGAACAGCATCGCGCAAAAATGGCGCTGTTCAGTTTCGCGGAAGCATCTTTACGGAACCTTGAACCTTCCACGCTTCAGCTTGTTGAGGCAACGGGGTTGTGATGGATTTCAGCATGGACAACAAAGCGGCCGAGTATCGTCGACTGGCCCAGGACGCCAGAGCAACGGCGAACCAGATTTCGCTCTGGGACGTGCGGGAGAAGCTATTGGTCAAAGCCCGGCAGTGGGAGGCCTGGGCCGAGATTGCCGAGCGCCACGGGGAGAAAGCGCCGGACCAGGGCTCGGAGTAGCGGCTCACAAGGTGCCTCCGCACACCTCAACGTGAGCCTGACCGCGACCCTGCGCACACCCCACGTCGCGCAAGCTACCGGAAGTGCAACTTGTTGATAAGGCGCTTCTGCCATAATCTAGGTCAGTTTCTCCGCCTGCCGTGGAGAATTTGCGATGAGCGAACAAGCAACACCAGCTGGTACGACACCATCTTCACATCCGCTCATTGAGAGCAGTCGGGTGGAAGGCACGCGCGTCTACGAACCATCTGGCAAGCACATCGGCACGATCCATCACCTTATCATCGAAAAGGTAAGTGGCCGTGTCGTCTACGTTGTCATGACGTTCGGTGGCTTTCTGAGGCTCGGAGCCCAAGCGCACACCATTCCTTGGGAGAAACTCGACTATGACCCGAGCCTGGGCGGGTACCGCACCGACATCACACCGACACAACTGAACAGTGCTCCCGCCAGCCACGAAAAACTCTGGCGCGACCGCAAGCGTGAGAAGGAGATGCGTGAGCACTGGAACGTACCGCCTCACTACGGATTCTAGCATTCTGATCAAACGTAACCTCGCCTCATAGTCCGATTCGACTCACGCCAGGAGCGGAGTCACGCTCGACGGATGGTCAAGACACCCCGCCGCCCGATCCTGCGTGCCACCGTCTCCAGCACAAGGGCGGTGAGTCGGCCGCTCGTCGGGAGCGCCGCCGATCCGCGGCAGGCGACCCTGGCTGTATCCTTTAGAATACCGAGGCACATTGCGTTGATCGTATCGCGGCACGCACCACAACCGGGGCGTACGGGAAATGCGCGAGCCGATTGGCCCGGCTCGGCGATTACCAAATGGCAATTTGAAAAAATGACTGAGTTTCTGTTCAACGGTCCCGACGAAGCGAAGCTCACCATACTGCTGGCTCATGGAGCTGGCTCGCCGATGGATTCGGCGTCGCTGAAGGCGGCTACAACTGCCCTCGCCACCGCGGGTCTGCGCGTCGCCCGCTTCGAATTCGGCTACATGGCGTCCCGCCGCAGCTCTTTCGGCAGGAAACCACCTCCACGGGCGGAGACACTCAAATCGGAGTACATCGCTGCAATCGACGCGCTGGACCCGATGGGCGAGCTGGTGATCGGCGGAAAATCAATGGGTGGCCGCGTTGCCAGCATGGTAGCTGACCAGCTCCACGCCTCCAGCAGGATCGCCGGGCTGTTGTGCCTCGGCTATCCGTTCCATCCGCTCGGCAAACCTGATCAGCTGCGTACAGCGCATCTCGTCGAAATGCAGACTCCAACCCTCATTGTGCAGGGGACACGCGATCCCTTCGGCACGCGTGAGGAGGTCGCCACCTACGCGCTCTCCAAGGCAATCGAGATCGCCTGGCTCGAAGACGGTAACCATGAACTCAAGCCTCGCAAGACGGTCTCTGGCTTCACCGCTGCCGACCACCTCGTCACCATGGCAAATCGCGTCGCGACCTGGACCATCGGGCTCATCGGTCAGGGCCGGCGATGAAAATTGCGACCTTCAATGTCAACGGAATCAACGGCCGTCTTCCGGTCCTCCTCCGTTGGCTCGAGGAAAGCAGTCCCGACATTGTCTGCCTGCAGGAATTGAAAGCACCCGACGACCGATTCCCCATTCGAGAAATCGAGAAGGCTGGCTACGCCGCAATCTGGCATGGCCAGAAGAGTTGGAATGGCGTTGCCATTCTATCGCGCGGCAAGGCGCCGTTGGAAACCCGGCGCGGCCTGCCGGGCGATCCGGATGACACCCACAGCCGCTACATCGAGGCGGCGGTCGACGGCATGATCATCGCTTGCCTTTATCTACCGAACGGCAATCCTGCTCCGGGCCCGAAATTCGACTACAAGCTCCGCTGGTTGCAGCGGCTATCCGATCATGCCACATCTCTCTTGGAACTCGAAGTCCCCGTCGTTCTGGCTGGAGACTTCAACGTCATCCCCACCGACCTTGACGTCTACGCTCCCGACCGATGGCAGGACGACGCCTTATTCCGGCCAGAGGTCCGCGCCGCGTATCGGAATCTGGTCGAGCAAGGCTGGACAGACGCGCTTCGACAGCTTTACCCGGATCAACGCATCTACACGTTCTGGAAATATTTTCGAAACGCCTTCGCTCGCGACGCCGGGTTGCGCATTGACCATTTTCTGCTCGCGCCAGCCGTCGCTGACCGTCTCGTTCGGGCCGGGGTCGATCGCCCGGTACGGGGGTGGGATCACGCAAGCGATCATGCTCCCGCGTGGATAGAGTTTGCGGATGTAAATCGTCCCCGCCGTCGGAAGGCTAGCGGTAGGGTGGGATCATCAGCTCGTTGACATCGACAACAACGGCGGGGCCTTGAATCAACCTCTTCCTGACGGCGGAAAACGGAAGTTCCCTTGGAGACATTCGATGAGCTCTCTGGACTGATGTCGCGATCCACGACCGGCTCGTTCGCCCTCTCCGCAGTGCCGGCCGTATCGGAGATCCCGGCTACATCTGGGAGCACTCGCGAGGAATTTCGTCCACAAACTCGGCGTTGTTTTCGTATTGATTGTCCGACAAGCTTCGTCAGAGACAGGGCCGCTGTCACACATGCTGTTTTTTCGAGGGCGCGTGGCGGTCCTTCATCGACCTTGAGTTCGACCATCACCCCGTGGCTTCGGATGAAGTCAGCGATGTTTGTTGCCAACCCGCAGTCGGGAGTCGAGTCCGCCGTCCGGCTCCAATGGCGCTCATTCATCCCCGGTTTATCGGCACCCGCGTAATAATCTCGCTGAAGCGCAGGTTCTATCATGGACAGTTTTGGGTTTGATTTCCTGTTACTCGGTGCGGCCTTTGTTATGATGGCCGCGGTGTGTGCGTTCGAAGGGTGGACGCAGTAACTCGTTAACCGGAGGGGAACACAAGCGGCCTCCGCGGCTTCTAGGTTGTATCTACGGAGCTTTTCATGTCCGATTTATCCCAGCCTGACGGGCCGGCGCCCACGCAACCGGATGTGCCCGCACCTAGCCCCGAGCCGGTAGTGCCGCCTCCTGTGCCGCCCGGGTTACCAAGTAACGATGAGCCGGCAGGTATCCCTCCGGGATCTCCGAGTGAGGTGCCCGGTCAGAGTGAGCCGCTAGATGTGCCTCCACTTATGCCTGATGAAGTTTCGGATATACCGCGCCTCTAAACTGCTGAGCGAGGCGCGTATGCCCTGCTTTCCCGTCCGGTTTGGCCGATCCGGCGGCTTCGACGTTCGATCACTCCCGGGCCCCTCGATCGGTGCTCATTCCGGGAGATACGCCGCGAACTAAGTTTGGCGGCAGCGGACCGGCTCGCAACGCCGCTGGCCTTACCTCTTCTTACCGCATGCCCATGAGACTGGCGGCAATCTCGACCTATCCAGTCGGACGTGATCAACCGCATCGCCTTCGACGAAAGGCGAGTACCATCCCAATGCAAGGCCTGGTTCGTGGACCTTGGTGGTCACGATCCACCGGACGATCCTCCCGGCCTCCACCTCCTGGAGGTCATCCGGGGTGGCCGCAGCTGACGGTCGACGGCATGTGATTCGGAACCCGAGTTTCGCGGCTGAGTTCTTTTTGTTACGAAGATTCAAAAGCAGATCGCGAACCTGCAGCTCGGAGGGCGTAATGACCGCCATGTATTTTGTTCAGGCCGTGGGCCCGAAGGGTGAGCATTTCATCTACGAAACCACGCTCGACGGGGCAAACCGCTCGGCGCTCGTGGGCGACCTCGCAAGCGGTCAATACGATGTTGGCTCTATAGAGCGAGTGATCGAGATAGACATTTCGATGGGATACAGCCGGGATGCTTCCGCCAGCATCGCATTTGACGTGGCTGACTATTCACGGTGCCACGAGCGAGAATTGCATGATCCGGTGAAGTCTTTTGTCGAGGCCCAAGGATTTAAGACACACTCAGAACCGGACCCGAAATACCTTGGCCCACGCCTTTGGCGCACGCGTATTCACGCAGCTGCTTTGCATTCGAGACCAAGAGCCCCGGGATCGCACTCAACCCCAAAAAAGGACGTCACGAGGTGATGACTGTGCCGTCAGGCGGCAGCGTGTGGAGACGTAGATCCAGTACTCCTCCGGATGGCTTTCGGCGTGGCAGTTGTGGTCGAATGGGATGCAGCCACCCGAACCCGCGCTGAAAAGATTAGCAAGATTTGCGTTTGGGAGCGTTAGACGGTCGAAATTGGACTAAGCCCGTCCTGCTTTCCACTCTCAAGACAATCTGCAAGGCTCCGTCAGGCAACGGGCGATGCGATCCCAGGGCCTCGTCTGCCGGCGCCCGCGCCCACACGTCGCGTTCTTCCTCTGTCGCGAGGAGAACCGGCATGGCCTTCGGGTGAATCGCTCCGACCTCTTGGTTGGGATCCGTGGAAGGAAGCCGTAGAGGTTCGTCGAGGTGGAATACCGCGGCCGGACTACGGAAGGCATCCTTCGACACCCATCATTCAAGCGCGTTCGCGAGGACTAGGGTAGGTGTGTAATGTTCGCGTGCTTGGCCGAAAAGAACGAGTCCAAAATTCTGCTTGGCAATAGCGACAGAATTGCGCTCGATTGTCCTCGAACGACCCTGCTGCCGTGGGAGGACCTCCGAATCAATCCGATCCCAAGCATGAGCCTCGGTTCGCCGACCTAGAGGCTTGACGGGCCGGATGGGCACCATTTTGAAGGTGATCGCAATTTCCGGCAGAGCGTCCTTCTGCTAGACTCATCCTGTCGGGCCAAGACTGACGAGACGATGGCCCAGTCGGAGCCATGTGACCAGAATGCTCCATTTCGTCCTGTCCCTACGTTGGGTCACGCTTCTTGCGGCACTTGGGGCTGCCGTTGGGTCCATCCTGATGTTCATTGAGGGCGGCGCGAAGCTGGCCCGTGCCTTGGGCCTGGCTTTTCTGTTGACCGAAACGGAAGGCCTATCGGTCGTCGCTTCGGTGATGCAAGCTACCGATGCGTTTCTGTTCGGGCTCGTGCTGATCGTCTTTGCCTATGCCATCACGTTCGGCTTTGCCATCGACCTTCCCGAGACGGCCCGGGCCAAGCTGCCCCAGTGGATGCGGGTGGACGGGATCAGCGAACTGAAGATCACCCTGATCGAGGTCACCCTGGTTTACTTGGTCGTGGACTTCGCCACCGACATGGTGGAGGTCGAGACACACGTCACCTGGGACATGCTGATGAAACCGGTCGCCATCCTCCTCATCGCGGGAGCCTTGCGACTCGTCGAGATTGGCCGCTCCGAAAGCGCGACCAATGTCAAAGAGGAGCCTGGGAAGCCAACTCACCTAAGGCCGCTATAGGAGCAATGGGTGAGCCCCGTCCCGCTTCCAGAGGGTTCCGCACCCACCCGCCGCGTCGCGAAGCAAGGAGCATGTTACCGCCTCGCCCTTCGCCAACCGGCATTGCTAGCAGCTGCCTCCGAACAGAACCAACGCTCCCCGGCGAACCAATTGATCCTTGTCGTCAGATAGTCCTCTTGCCCTGGCACGTGATAGATCCGTGCACCCGTATTGCGGCTAATATTTCCCTTCACCGAGCAGCCGGCGAGCGGAAAGCCAAATTCGAATGCACATAGACCTATTAGCAGGGAGGTGCCGAGAAGCGTGGAGAGCCAACGGCGACGGCCACGCCTCACTCTAGCAACACGTTTTTTCGGACGACTGGGTTGACGTTGGGCGAATTGACGCCTTCCGAACTGGTGTACTTCGCCCATGACGCCCCGCATCTCGCCATAGGAAAAATTAGCATAAGGRTACTGCGTCGAAGAGCAAGCTCGTTTTGGAGTTGACGTTGCTCCCGGCGTAATCCCCCACGGTCGTACTTCGACGCTATCGAACCTTAACCGGATGCACGATAGAGGCTGCTTATGGCTGCAGAGATACGCCTATTGCGGCGCTCTGATGTGCAATTTCCAGTGAGTCACCAAAGGCCAGCAGGCAACTCGCGATCTCTTTCGGATCACGCGACGCCGATGGTGAGAACGAGCCTAGTCCGGACAGCTTGACCTTGTGGAAAGACAAAAATCAGGCGATCAAGTTCTATGCGCTATCTCGTATGTTTCGTCTTCGCCCTCCTGCTCCCGTCGATCGCGATCGCACAATCCTTCAGGGGGCGCGCACAGGTCATCGACGGTGACACGATCGCGCTGGAGGGACTGGAAGCCCGCATTAGACTCTACGGGATCGATGCTCCTGAAGGTCGGCAAACCTGCCAGACCGAGGCGAGCCAGAAATACTTATTCGGTCCTAAATCCGCCCAAGCACTCCAGGAGCTGATAACCCGAAATGGTCACGCGGTTTGCGAGCAGACCGATCGGGATCGGTATGGGCGCGTGGTTGCGGTTTGTATGGTCAACGGCCGTGATTTGAGCGCCGGACTGGTTCGTCAGGGTTGGGCGGTCGAATATGGGCGCTACTCGGATGGCCGCTATATGGCAAACCAGACGGCCGCGCGAACCGGCAAGCGAGGTCTTTGGGCCGGGCGGTTCGTAATGCCGTGGGATTGGCGCCGTGGCACACGAGATCCCGCATGAAACGCAGTGTTCCCTTCTTGCAGTAGTCATTCTCGCCCTCGGCCTCCTGTCAGCAAGCGCGCAAGTGCAATGGGTTCCCGGCCGCCTCGTGGTCGCTCAGGCCGGCCGAACCTGCAAGGCCGCAAGCACTTGTCGAGAGGCGGTCGAAATGTGGTGCGGCGGCTATAAGCGGGCTGATGCGGACAGCGATGGGATCCCGTGCGAGAACGTCTGCCGCTCGCTGAATCAGGTGGAAGCCATCAAGGAAGAGATCGGCTGTTGATCGGAAGCCYGACCTACGCATTGCCTCGGGGCTTTGCGTGCTCGAGTTCCGACGCCTCGAGCGACGGCAGCAGATCCCGAAGGTGCTCAATCGCTTCGGCTGCCTCAATGAACAGCGCCTGAGCTTCGGCAGGGTCGATACCCTCTTCCTGTTCCGCAGCGGCCTTGAGGCGATCGACAATGTCAGTTCCAGCGGTGAAGGTCATGTCGAATTTTTCCCTTGCGAGCGTCAGGCGGTGTTGATGCAGGTGTGGCATCGAGCGGAGGAAACATTAACCCAGCCATACAATCCAATTCGACTCATGCGAGGAGCGGGGTCAGTGAAACGAGTCCCGAACGGTGCCCGAAACGCCCGCGACCGGCTATAGCCCTTTTTACGGCGCGCTCGACGACGTGGATCAGTGCGACCACAGCGACGGCGAGTACATCCTGGTACTCATCCGCGAGAACTCACCCGCTGAACACGGCTGGCATTGGATGTCGGTCTAGAATCCTCGAAGCCTTCAGCCTGCGCGAACTGGATACGAATCCGGATACGAACCGTGTGCCTGCGAGGCCGGCCTGCGCATAGCAATTTGAGGAACCGAGGAAACGACACCACCCGCCTGCAGAACTCTCCTGATCAGCTATGCCGCACAATTACGAAACTCGTCACAAGGCTGCATCAGTCGGGAAACGAAGTCATTGTTCGCACGGCGTTTTGAATCGTCTGCTACCTCTTCCGATTCCTTGTAAAAGGCACAAAAAACGCTTCTAATTTTGCAACGCCAGACAAATCCTCGCATGATTCGCAACGACGAGTCAGAGCGCAAAAGGTAGTGCTGGCGAAGGCGTTTCTTGTGGCCGGGGGGCTTCATTGGATCCAGTTGAGAACGTTGCGCGTGCCTTCTACGAGGCGCAGGACGACGCACATTCGTGGGAATCGGAACGACTGTTCATCAAACATATTTTCTTCCTCTACGCACGTGAAGCGATAGCTTTTCTAAACCAGGATTCACATGTTCCATCTGCGCGGGAGACAGCCTTGGGGGCGCCGCAACGGTCGTTCCCGCCAAAGAAGTGTTTCCACTAAGTAGCTAAGGCTCATTCCTGAACGGCTACCGATTGTTTACCTTGGCTGTGCAAAGGTTCTAACCGAACCACAGCAATCGAGAGACAACATCGATGGATGAGATGGATGAGCGTCGTTCGAGTCCGCGCCGGCGCACCCTTCTGGCGGGACGGATCTTGTTCAATAATCGTTCTTCGGTTCGCGATTGCACCGTACGAGATCTGTCTGACACAGGGGCCCAAATCTATTTCGCCGATGCCTCCGCACCTCCGCCTGAGTTCGAGTTGGAGATTCCAAACAGAGGTCTGCGAATGAGGTCGCGTGTGGCGTGGAGTCAAGGAGCCAATCACGGCGCCCAATTCGTTGAAGTGGCAAAAGAGAAGGCATATCCCACATCTTCATGGGTCGAGCACACCAACCTCCCGGGACGGATCTTGTTCAATAATCGCTCTTCGGTCCTCAATTGCACCGTGCGAGATCTGTCTGGCACAGGAGCCCGAATCTACTTCGCCGATGTCTCTGCCTTACCGCCTGAGTTCGAGTTGGAAATTCCGAGCAGGGGTTTGAGGGTCAGGTCGCGTGTAGCTTGGAGCCAAGGAGCCAATCACGGCGCCCAGTTCCTCGAGGAAATCAAAGTGTCGGCCGATCCCAGACGCACGATGGCCGCGTAAGCCAAGTGCAAAAGCCGCGCTCACCTCGATCGCCGGACACCGGATCGCTATCGGGCAGGCTCGTCTCAGACATCAAGGATGGTCCGGAGCGCTACTGCGTTGGCGGTAGCTGCGCCGGAGGCCGTGTTGTCGAATATACACCACTGCGAGGAGGTTACGCTGTCTTGCGCGCGCAGAGATCTCGCTAGATCTCGTAGGCAGGGCTCGTCGTAAGAGGAATGATACAGGCGCGGAGCACCGTGCAGCCGGTGGTAGCGCAATCCCAACCAGCCTCCCGGCCGATCCCCGCCTCCCGCCAACACTGGGTGAGCCGCCACGCGGGCAACGCGGTGGCTCGCTAGACAAGCCTCCGCCTCTCCCGTGAACCAGGTCGCGTTTCTCGGTTCGCACGCGATTACCACATCCATGCGCTGTGCGAGCGCAGCGAAGAAAGCGTTCGCGACCTTCACGTCGAACGAGAAGCTCGGAGGCAGCTGGACCAGCACGACCTCCAACTTCGCGCCTAGCCCCGCTGTTTCAGCGGCGAACGTGTCTAGCAGATCGTTCACCTCGACCAACCGGTGGGTATGCGAGATCGTCTTGGGAAGCTTAACCGCAAAGCGGAAGTCGCTGGGCACCGCCTCCGCCCACCGCCGGTAGGTGCTGAATCGGTGTGGCCGGTGGAACGACGAATTTATCYCAACGGCCGACATCACGCGTGCGTAACGCACCAGGTGCGAGCCCTCGGCTGGAAAACCTCCAGCCGATGCGGACGGAATGGACCAACCGGCGGTCCCCACCATGACGCGTCGCCCGATCGAGCTGTCCGGCTCTAGGGTGATGACTTCTTCCTCAATTTGATGAACGCGGCAGCGGGGCCGGACGACCTTGTCGGTCAAGTTTTTTCAGTTTTAGCCGTGTCGAGGCCGACGCTGTTTCTTGGCCGCAATGATTTCATAGGCAATTAAACCGACGCCGCATCCGATTAGCGCTGCGATTACGGCCACCCCCACCGGATGCTGCCGAATTGTATCGCCCGCTGCGGTTCTCCCCCGCTGAATCCTGCCCTCTAACCACATGGCGTATTCATCGCGTTTGGAGAGCAGATCGTCGGCGGTGGCCCGGGCTCCTTGCGACAGAGCGCCTGCGGCCTCTCGGGCTTGCTTCACAACACCCGGTATAACACCCTCCTCTTCCGGCGCCGTTTTACCCTCGCCAGCTAAATCGCCGGGAGCATACTTGCTCACCTTCACGGATACCGGATCACTACCGGGGAAGGATTCTTTGATCCCGTGGTCGAGTCGCGCGTCCTCGCGCTCTTCGGAGTTTTCAGCAGCATCGCTCTTCATATCGGGCTTGTTCTCCTGATCGCTGGCTTTCAGTGTGGTCATCGACGGCCTCCCATTCGTGGAAGGAAACGCCCGCTGCTCGGTGCTCGTTCCRGGCGACAGGGCTCGCGCGAATTGAAGACGAGGTACCTGGCCTCCGCGGATTGGGGCGCCCATCTCCATACCGCCGCTTCGATGAATCAGAGGCTGACAGAAGCTCTGACTCTGGGTTGATGGCCAAGGGCTTTCAATCGGAAGGCAACAGAGAAGGTCAGCCTGGGCCCCCTCCTACCCTGTCGCGCGACGGGCAGCGAGAAGGGAACGTAACGGGCGTCAGCGGTTTCCCCATAGGGTCGCAGCATATTAGCTGCCCTGTCTCGCCCCGCTGGGGCAAAGTTTATATTTTGTGAGGGAATATGACCAGCACTCGAAAATTCAGCCAATCGCCGCCGGATAAGGCGAACGAGCTCATTGAGCAGCTCCTCGCCACATCCAGCAACGCCGTCAAAGCTCGTGAGCGGCTGCTCACAGACCTCAAGGAGGAGTTGGAGCTCCTGGCCAGCCTCCAGGAACAGCACCTCTTTCCGGTCTTAACGAAGCACGGGATGCCGGACCTGGTGCGAGATGCCAGAAGCGACAATCAAGAAACGGGCGCACTCATCTCGGAGCTGGAGCGCATGCCCAAGAACAATGGCGAGTTCCTCGGAAAGGTCGCAGAGCTCCGTAAAGTCTTCCAGCAGCACATCCGCGACGACAAGAAACAACTGCTTCCGGCGGTCCTCAAAGTGTTGAGCGACGAGGAGGCCGAAGCCGTTGTCGAAAAGGTCGAAGATGAAATGGCGAGCATCCAGGAGTCCAAGCGGGCCGAGACTGGCCGTGCTCAGGACCAGGTTGAACTCGTACGGCAGGTCGCCGGGGATGTGACAGAAACCGTGCGCGCCGGAGCGGAAGGAGTGCGAACAGTGGCTTCAACCGCGCAAGAGGCGGTGCAGACTGGTCTCAGTACGGTATCGGAGATGGCTCGTCTTTCCACCGAACAGGCGATGAACCTGTTCAGAAATCCGCAGGGCCTCGGAGATCAAACCTCGCAACAGCTCCAAGCCGTCGCTCAATCCGGCACGGTTGTGGCCCGCAGCGTCCAGAAAACGTCCTTCGAATGGTTCGCATTGGGCCAGATGCGGCTGCAGAAGAACATCGAGGGCTTCAGCAGACTGGCACAATGCCGATCGGTTCCAGAACTCATGGAAGTTCAGACGTCTCTCTTCCGCGACAACTTGCTGCAGACGTTCGACAACAGCAGACGTATCGTCGAGCTAACGGGTGAACTGGCGGAGGAGGCAACCCGAACCATGCGTGCCCAGACGAAAACACCGGCACAACCCGTCCACCGCGCGGCTTGAAAGCTCTGAGTTACGCGTGCTGAATGCGCCCGGCTTACGAGCCGGGCGTGGCTATTGTTTTCCTTGACAGCCTATCCCCTCAGGCAGACCCTTCCCATGCTGGCTTGAACGCGTTTGCCACTCCTGTTGCGTTGGCGTGGCCCGGAAAGCCTGGGATCGACGAGAAACCCATCCCGTGGCAACTAGAGACCTCCGGGCGCTTCTCACGGATGCATTGACCCCGTCTTTTCGGGCCAGCGTTAAGGAGGCAGCCATGCGTACCGGTATTATTGCCCTCGCAACGAGTTTTTTCTTAGCTGCTCCCGGCATTTTGCTAGCGCAAGACCACAAGGTAGGGCGGGCTATGCGGGGAGACGATCTGCAATGGATGCCCGCACCTAACGTCCTGCCGAAAGGGGCACAGATGTCCGTCCTGTCGGGTGACCCGAACAAGGCGGGACCCTTCACTATCAGGCTGAAGGCGTCAGCGGGCTACAAGATCCCAGCGCATCAGCACCCGACTGCCGAGCGCGTGACGGTCATCTCCGGCGATTTTCACTTCGGGATGGGGGACAAGCTCGACGAAGCCAAGGCGGCTAAATTGGGGAGTGGCGGATTTGTCGATCTGCCCGCGGCCATGAACCACTTCGCATTCATGGGTACAGAAACGGTGGTGCAGATCGATTCAGAGGGGCCGTTCGCGATTACTTACGTCAATCCCGCGGACGACCCGAGCAAAAACTAGTGAGTTGAGGCTGCGCTGTTGCACGCGCTTCGCATAGCCTGCGCCATCGTTCCAGTGCGCGTCGCGG
Organism: Microvirga sp. P4_A5; assembly: GCF_056402495.1. Lineage (NCBI taxonomy): Bacteria > Pseudomonadati > Pseudomonadota > Alphaproteobacteria > Hyphomicrobiales > Methylobacteriaceae > Microvirga > Microvirga sp. P4_A5. The sequence goes on from NZ_JBFUHH010000027.1 coordinate 30,799, forward strand.
AGCAGATGCGCTCTCTGAGCTTACCGTCCGAACATTGCGCCGCCAACGTCACGATCTTCGACGGGAAGACCGCAACGCTATCTGTTCCGTCCGGCGTCCCGGTACGAGGTAAGGCGATCAAGCACATTTCTGCGAGCCGGGCTCGGCTCATGCGGAAACGAGCAGGCTTTCATAATAATGTCTCTGCGCATCAGCCGGGACCAGGCCCCTTGTATGGAGCTCGATGATGCATCTGGCGGCGAGATCGGGAGACGCGTAGCAATAGTGAGCGACGACAGCCAATTTTTTCAGGGCAAGATCATCGATTTCGCCATGCAGAAAATCCCGCATATAGACGATGTCCGCTTCGAGGAGTTGATTGAAGGGCATGCGGGTATCATCCGCCAGCCGCGTCGGCGCGATCGACCATTTTTTCAATTCTGAAAAACAATGCGGGATAAAACCGCGCTGCCGCACATAACAATCAATATCGCCAAAGGCAGGTTGGTGTTTGTATAGAGTGATAAACGACACCTCAATCTGCATCATGGAGCATGATGACAGCTTGGTCTCACCATTCTTAAGGATCATCAACTCTGACCCCTGCACGTCCATCTTGAGGTAATCTATCTCGTCGACGTCGCTACAATCATCGAGCCTGATGGTTTCGATTTCCACTTTCCTTTCGACCGCACCCCACGCCCCGAAGTTGTTGAAAAAATTCAGGTTGATCGGGTCCGGTTCGAACAAGGAGTGCATACCAAGCCCCGCTGGACAGATATGCATCGTGTGGGGTCGTCCATCCCCCACAGCATATGGCAGCACCTTGGCTTGCGACCCAAGATGCCTCTGCAGCTTCTCCCTCTCTTCCGCGTCCGGTTCAAAAGCCAAAAGCGTTGCCAAGCCACGATCGAGCAACTTCTGATACGGCTGCGCCTGACCGAAAAAGGCAGCCCCGATATCGACGATCCTGATCGACATCTTCGGAAGGTTGACAATATCTTCAATCATTCATCGCTCCCAACCTTCCCGCGAAAGAAACTGTAAGTACTTTGACATCCGCTGCAACCTGGACTGACGGGCTATTAAGGGTCCCGTCGACGAGAGATGGCCCTCCAGCTGTTGACGAGCGGGTTGAGGAGGACCACCCTCGAACCCGTTAGGGACGCTCGAGAGCCCCGGTCAAAACCAGGAGGAAATCGGATGCCGATCTACATCACCCGCGGCCGCTATTCGGCAGAATCCATCAAGAACCTCGTCGCCAACCCTGAGGATCGCATGCCGGCCATTCGAAATCTCGTCGAGGCCGCCGGTGCAAAGCTCTTGAACTTCTATGTCACTCTTGGCCGGTATGACTTCCTGGTTATCACGGAGGCGCCCAGCGCCAAGCAGGCTACAGCGGCCATTCTGGCGGCGGCCGCCGCCGGCAGCATCACTGACAATGAGACGACGGAAGCGTTCACAACCTCAGAGGCCAAGGAGGTTTTTGCGGGCGCCGGCAAGGCAGCGGCAAAATACAGACTACCAGGCAAGTAGCGTCATCATCTTCCGGCAGCAGGCCGCATATCGTGTCGAAAACACGGGTTGCCGATTGAGGCGAAAAGGCCGGGTGTGTGTCAAACATCCGGCCTCCAACCTGAGGGAGATCGAAAAGCCGGAGGAATGTCTCCTATACCTACTGGCGGCGCTCCGGCCGGCCACCGCGCCCATCACCGCWCGTTATGCCACTGAGAACGCCCGGAGCGCCCTGGCGTCGGCATCTGCTGTCGCGCTGGTCGGTACCGGGGCGGCACGAAATGCGGCCGCTGGCGATGGTATCCCGGGACGTAGATCGGCAAGGCGACCGTCGGCTCTACAGCCGGCGCCGCTTGGTTGATGACGACGTTAGGCGGCGGAGGCGACGCTACGACAACAGGCGCGGGCGGGGGCGGGAATGGCCTCCATACCCGCACGCCGTTGATTGTGTTCGTCCGAAAGCCGCCATTGATTTCGGTTCGCGGCGGTGTGCTGCCGGTTGGCTCTTCCGATAAAGCGGGCGCTCCCAGGAGGCACAAGATGCCGATGATCGAGAGCCGCATGGAAATTCCAGTCGAGTCGGGGAAAACCTTGCCGATTATACCCTAGAAGCTGCCTCCAATAGCGATCGAGCAATGGAGGTTCCACATCGAATCAGTTCTTTTTGCGCGCCACGATGTTGGTTACGGCTCTCGAAGTATGTCTCGGGGCTGGTGGGAGTTCCCTGCGCAGCGGTAGTAGCCGCTGACGCTTCGGATTCCCCGCCGCCTTGACGCGTCGAAACCCAAGGGAGTTTCCCAGCTAAATCTGATATCATCCGCGTCGGGGCGGGTGCCTGCCCTGCCGGCCCCTGAGTAGGTGCGCAGATGGTTGATCCTGACGATAAGAACCGACCCATTACGTTCACGGATCCATCGCGGGATTCTGGTAACAGCTTGCTCCCGATGTTAATTGGCGGCCTTGTCATGGTGGTGGTCGGTGGTCTCATAGTTGTGGCGTTCGTCTTCTTCTAACTCTCGAGAGCGTATTGGCAACGTCGTTCAAGCTTTTGCGGAGCGCGGCCGTTCCTGGATGCCACCTGAAGTGCAAAAATCAGACCGTCCATCCTGATCCAGAAGACTGGCTCTCCGTCTAATATGAGGTGTGGCTGGTCGAACAGCGTGGGTTGTCGCGGATCGGCAGCCTTTCCGACGACGGGTTTACTCGCTTCTCAGCTAGGCCGTATGGCGCGCTTGATCGGGCAGCGGGGCGGTTTGAGCGTAAGCCGCCAGTCGGTTTACGCTTTCCTATCTGCCGCTTCCCAGTGAACTGCAGGTGACCGACCTGACGGTTGCCTATGACACGCAGCTTCGCCCGGTGATATTTGGACAGGACCGCCGGTGATCGGACGAGGTCGCCGCTCGACCCATCTCAAGCGGCCACCGCGATGATCTCGACGGGCGCGATGGAGCCGCGGGACAGGCTGCTCATCACGTTCATCAGACGTTCCTTGCTGGCGGGGCCCATGAGAACGTGCATCCCCAGCGGCGGCGCACCGTAGCGCTCGGTGTTCTCGCGCATCTCCCGGCCGAGCCTCAGGGCCAGCTCACTGCGGTCCCGTTCTTTCTCGATCCGGAATCCGGCACGGGTGAGCAGCTCGCGGTAGGTGCCGATGGGTTCGACGAAGCTCGTGTCTGCCGTGGCGGCCCACGGCATCGGATAGGGCAGCTCGCTGTCGTCGTTGCGCATGATGTCGTAGACGCCGAAGCGACCGGCGGGCTTCAGCACCCGCCGCGCCTCGGCAAACAGGGTGGCCTTGTCGGCGATGTTCATGCCCACGTGGATGAGCGTCGCCACGTCGAAGCTTTGATCCGCAAAAGGCAGCGCAAGGCCGCTGCCCTGCTGGAAGTCGATCAGATCATCGAGCCCGCAGCGGCGCGTGAGGGATTTGGCGACCTTGACGAAGTCGTCGGTCAGATCCACCCCCGTCACCGGCGAGCGAAAGGTTTCGGCGAAATAACGCGCCGGTCCGCCGATGCCGGCACCGATATCGAGAACCCGGGTATTCGGCGAGAGGCCGAGGTCTTTCGCGAGCTCGATGGTGGCGGCGCGCCAACCGAGGTGAAATTCGTCGGCCGCCGAGAGATCGGAGGGGGTAAGCTTGTCGACGTCCTTGCCGCTCTCCGTCAACGCCTTGAGGATTATCTGCTCGAGCGAACCGTGGCTGTAATGCGCGGCAACCTTCTGCTCGACGTCCATGACAGAACCCCTCCCGTTTCGCCGGGCATGCGTCACCGCTCGGACAATCCGCCGGCGGAAACACAGAATAGCTCATCGGGCGGAGGCCGGTTCGGCAATTCCGATCTACGACCTCGCGGGGGAGATTCCGGCGCGGTGCGCGCCTGCCCGCCGGCCTCCCCGGTCCGGGAGCACCGCAAAGTCACCACACTCCGCGTTTAGCCCGGCCGCAAAGGAGACTTTCATGACGGAATTGATGACCGACCTTGCGCCTAGGGCCGCCATGGCTTTCGTGGCCCTTTGCGTGGTCTGGCTCGCGTGGCGCGCGATCCGCAGCCTGTTCGGTTCGCGTGTCCGTGATCCCCACGAGCTGCCGCGAGCCGCGCCCGACATGTCCCGGCGCGAGCCGGTGCTCGTCGCAGCGACGGCACCGCCCTCCCCCTCGGCCGTTCCGGATGCGGCGGATGTCCTTGCGCTCAAGGCCAGCATCGACGGTCTTGCCCGGCAGATAGCCCTTCTGGAAAAACGCCTGTCGCCCGCCAACACGAACGTGCCCGCCGCCTTCCCGCCTCGTCCCGCGCGGGAAGAAGCGGGCGCGCCCGATGCGCGACCGGCCATCTCCGACGAGCCGGTCATCGTGCCCGAGCGTCGGATCTGATTCGTCGAAGCCTTACAGGCCTCAATCGTCGATGGAGATGGAGAAGAGTTCGTAGCCGGCCCCGTTGGTCACGCGGACCATGGCGACCGCCGGGCCGGCGGCATGGGGACGTCTTGCGAGGGCAAAGGTCCGCTGGGCCATGGCCTTGGCGGCATCGAAGGAATCCACCCGCACCATGCGGCGGCGGATGAGCCCGCCTCCTTCGGATTCGGGGGCGACGGTTTCGATGCGGTAGATTTCCTGGGACACGTCTCTGCTCCGTGGAGCAGGCTTTTAGGCGATCGCCGAACCGCCGCCAATATGTTTGTGGCAGGCAACAAAACGCCGCGCCCCTGATCGGGCGCGGCGCGGCTGCTCGGTTGGCTCAGCGGTAGTAACCCCGCCGTCCGTAATAAGGATAGGGCCGGTAATAGACCGGTGGCGGATAATAGACCCGCGGGGCGTAGTAGCGGCGAGCATAATAGGGGCGTCCGTAATAGCGCCGACCGTAGTAGCGCGGCGGCACGTAATAGCGGGGACGAACATACCGTCGCCTCGGGCCATAATAATATTGCGCGTAAGCGATGGATGGGCCGGCTGCGAGCTCGACGGTCGTCCGGAGAGGCGAGGCCGAAGCCGTCGGTGCCTGCAGCGCCACAGCACCGATGAGCAACGAAGTCGCCAAGAGCAGTCGTTTGAACATGCTGATTTCTCCTTCTGCGACAAAGGCTGCCTTACGTTGCGTGAATAATAACTGAATACTCAAATAGACCGCCGCGGCACCCAGCTATTGCGACTTTCGATTGTGGATGCTGCACCGGAGCGGCGGATTTGTTGACAGACAAGCTTTAGGAGGGAACTCCTTGGCAATCGCGGCGTTTCCGGTTTCAGGCGTAGTCCATTTTCAGGAAACTTTATGATCGGCAGCAAGCAGGTTCTCGAAGCGTTGCCGGTGCCGGTGTACATGACGAACGGCGATGGAGACCTGACCTACTACAATCAGGCGGCGGCGGATTTCTGGGGACATCGACCGGAACTGAACAGCAGCCGCTGGTGCGGCTCATGGCGGCTTTTCTGGCCGGATGGGCGGCCTATGCGCCACGACGAATGTCCGATGGCGATCGCGCTCACCGAAGGCCGCGAGATGCGGGGGGTCGAGGCCGTGGCGGAGCGACCCGACGGCAGCCGGGTGCCGTTCATGCCCTACCCGACCCTATTGCGGGATGATGACGGCCGGATCGTCGGCGCGATCAATATGCTGGTCGATATCGCGGAGCGGAAAAACGGTCACGTGGAATCGGCCCAGTTGGCTGCCATCGTGGCAGGATCCGACGATGCCATCGTCAGCAAGACCCTCGACGGCATCATCACCTCTTGGAACGCCGGCGCATCGCGAATCCTGGGCTACAGCGCCGATGAGATGGTCGGACAGCCGATTCTCCGCATCATTCCGCCCGAATTGCTGGACGAAGAGCGATCGATTCTCGCACGCTTGAGGAAGGGCGAGCGCATCGACCATTTCGACACGGTGCGGCTGACGAAGGACGGTCGCCGGGTGAATGTTTCCCTCACCGTGTCGCCCTTGCGCGATGCCCGGGGAACGATCGTCGGCGCGTCGAAGATCGCGCGCGACATCACGGATCGAAAGCAGTCGGAATCGCTGCAGACCCTGCTCTTCGAGGAGCTCAATCACCGGGTCAAGAACACGCTCGCCACCATCCAGGCAATCGCCAGTCAATCCTTGCGCCGCGCAGCAAGCCCTCGGGATTTTGTGACGAGTTTCAACGGTCGCGTGCAAGCGCTGGCGCGTGCTCACGATCTCCTCGTGCAGAGCAAAATGAAAGGCGCGCCGATCTCGGAAATTCTTCGCGAGCAGGTGCTGCTGGAAAACTCGACCGACCTGCGGATTTCCTGCGTGGGTCCTTTCGTAATGCTCGATGCACGCTCCGCCGTGCAGCTCGCGCTGGTGGTGCACGAACTCGCGACGAATGCGCGAAAGTATGGCGCCTTGTCGGTTCCCGAAGGTCGCCTGACGATAAGCTGGACATTGAAAGCCGATATTCCCCGAGAGCTATCTCTCGATTGGATTGAAACGAATGTGCCGGACGTCAGCGTGCCGACCTCGCACGGGTTCGGCTCGACGCTGATTCAACGAACGCTCGAAGCCAATGGGGGAGACGTATCGACCCGCTACGAGGCCGATGGTGTGAAGTGCGCGATCCGGTTGCCGCTGCCGGAGACTGAGAATTATCTGCCCGAGAGCTTGGCGAGCGCCTCATCGGGAATGCGCAATCCGCTTCCATGCTCCCCTTCCGACGGTGTCCGATTGCAGGGAAAGCGGATTCTCGTCGTCGAGGATGAGCCATTGGTCGGCCTTGAGGTCTCGGCGGATCTCGCCGCCGCCGGCTGCGACGTGATCGGTCCTGCGTCCAATCTGACGAGCGCGAGGCGGCTTATCGCCGAAGCCGAATTCGACGCGGCGCTTCTCGACGCCAACCTCGCGGGCGACCCTGTCGACGAGATCGCCGCCAAGCTGGCGCGACGCGGGATCCCGTTCGCCTTCGCCACCGGATATGGTCGCCAAGCGCTCCCGGCGGATTTCAAGGATGCGCCCGTCCTGACGAAACCGTTCAACCGCGAGCAACTCCTCGGCATCGTCGAAGGGCTGATCGGCGAGCCCGAGACCGCGACGGTCGTTCGGCTGAAACGCCGACGGGTTTGAGCCTGCGGAACAGGCAGGGGAGGCCTTGAGCGGATTGCCCCATGATCGGTCGCGATCAGTATTCGTCGCAGTGTTGCTTGGCTGGGATCACGACGTCACGTATTGCCAAAAAAACCCCGCCGAGAATGGCGGGGTAGAGGTGCTTCTCTCGCTCGGACACCCGTCCGACACAAGCAGTCAGGCACAGGGACCAATATTTGTCAATTCTCGTCGGAAACGACATAAATATTCATTACCATACGATCCATATATTCATCAGTATTCGAGTATTTAGGTTATTTTTCTTAAAACAATTTCCCTGTGTGTGTTGCGCTAAAGCCATATCTTTCCCCGCCCCAACTCTCGTATTCTTCCCCGCATGAGATCCTGCGGACAGAGATGCTACCCATCGGATGGTATCTCGTGAGGATGTAAAGGCGCCTTAATGGGCACGGCAGCCATCCCCTTCGCGCGCGATGGCAGTGACCCTTCCCGACAACCGGGACAGCGACACGCAACGATCGTCGCTCGCGCCATACCGGACTGCTCGTTCGGCACCTCGTAGACCAGTCTCTCCCCGAGACGGACAGGCCCAGGGAAACCTGGGCCTTTTTTTGCGCTGCCGGCAGGCGGAGGCAGCCTTAGAGAAATGGGCCTGGATTTACGGCGGTGGCGCTTGCCGTCACGACCTTCCTCCGTCATAGGCGTCGCCATCGGTACCGAGGTTTCCATGACGATAGCGATCAGCCATCCCGACGATTCCCGGATCGAAGCCTACCGCGCCATCCGCGAACGCGATCTCGTCGGGCGCGAGAACCGCTTCATCGTCGAGGGTGAGGTCGTGCTGCGCGTGCTGGCGCGGCAGCGGCGCTTTCCGATCGAATCCGTTCTCCTGTCGGAAAACCGCACCGATCCGCTGCGGGACATTACCGACAGGCTCCCGCCGCATGTCCCGGTCTATTCGGCCAACCGCGCCGTGATGGACGCGATCGTCGGATTTCCCATCCATCGGGGCGTGCTCGCGGTCGCCCGCCGGCCGGCCGGCCTCACCGTCGCGGAATGTCTGGATGCCCTTCCGGCCCGCGCGCTGGTACTGGGGCTCGTCGGTCTTGCCAACCACGACAATGTCGGCGGCATCTTTCGCAACGCGGCGGCGTTCGGGGCGGACGCGGTGCTCCTCGACGAGACCTGCTGCGACCCGCTCTATCGCAAGGCGATCCGCGTCTCGGTCGGCGGCGTCCTGGTGGTGCCTTTCGCGAGATGTCCTTCGGCGGACGCGATGGTGACGGAACTCGAAGCTGCCGGTTTCGACGTGATGGCGCTGTCGCCCTCGGGAAGGGAAATGCTCGATGCCGTAAAGCCCGCGCCGCGGACCGCGCTGCTTCTCGGCGCCGAAGGCCCGGGCCTTCCGGAAGACACCCTCGCCCGCGTGCGCACCCTCTCGATCCCCATGAGGGGCGGCTTCGACAGTCTCAACGTGGCAACCACAAGCGGTATCGCCCTTCACCAGCTCTCCCGCGCCTAAAAACCGCTCGCCCTCGCCGTTTCGTGAAAGGCCAAGCTCTTGCCTCCCGCTGACGTCCCACTAGCGTTCTCACCACCACAACCGGGAGAACGACCTTATGACGTTTACGCGCCGCGCCATTCTCGCCAGCTCCGCCCTCGCCGCCACTCCCCTCATCAGCCCCGCAATCGCCCAATCACCGTCGACCCCCGCCCCGGGAGCGGCGACGGGCGCGCAGGCGCCGGGCTTCTACCGCTACAAGATCGGCGACATCGAAGTGACGGCCATCAATGACGGCTTCGCGAAGCGTCCGCTCGAAGGCTTCGTCAAGAATGCCGAACTGGCGCAGGTGCAGGAGGCCGCGAAGGCAGCCTTTCTGCCGGGCGACGCCCTGCCCATCACCTTCAACACGCTGGTGCTGAAACAGAACGGCCGGGTGACGCTCATCGATACCGGCAACGGCGATTCCGGTGCGCCGACCTCCGGCACGTGGATGAAGAATTTCAAGGCCGCGGGCTTCGACCCGGCGCAGGTCGACACCGTGGTGTTCAGCCATTTCCACGGCGACCACATCAACGGATTCCGCCTGAAGGACGGCACCACTGTGTTCCCCAAGGCGGAGGCCATGGTGCCTGCCGCCGAATGGGATTTCTGGATGGACGACGCCCGGATGGCGCAGGCGCCGGATGGCATGAAGGGGGCCTTCCAGGGCGCCCGCCGCGTCTTCGCGCCGATCGCCAAGGAGGTGAAGCGCTACGATTCCGKCAAGGAGATCCTGCCCGGCCTCACCGCGGTGGCGGCGCCCGGCCATACGCCGGGCCATACCGCCTACATGCTCTCCTCCGGCAACGGCAAGCTGATGATCATGTCGGACCTGACGAACCATCCCGCGCTGTTCGTGCGCAATCCGGATTGGTCGGCGGTGTTCGACATGGATGCGGACCAGGCCCGCGCGACCCGTCGCCGGATGCTCGACATGGCGGCGAGCKAGCGGGCGCAGGTGGCCTTCTACCACGCCCCCTTCCCCGCCACCGGCTTCATCGCCCGGGACGGAAACGGCTTCGCGTTCGTGCCCGTCCAGTGGAGCGCGGCCGTCTGACGAGCACACATTCCCTCCCCGCAAGGGGGAGGAGGGCTCCGGCGCCTCACCCGCCCGTCTCGGTGAGTAGCCACGCCAGGGTCGCGGGGTCGGCGTCGTCCGGCCGGATGAAAAGGATGATCGGCGTCTCGTAGGGATGCCGGTCGCGCAGCGCCGCGCCGACCTGCGCCTCGAGGCCGGTGCGGGTCTTGAGGATCGCCACGGCCTCATCCCCGCGCTCGACCGCCCCCTTCCACGCATAGACCGAGCGCATCCCCGGCAGCACGTTGGCGCAGGCGATGAGGCGGTCGCGCACCAGGCTCTCGCCCACGGCAAGCGCGATGTCCGCATCCGGAAAGGTCGTATAGACGAGCAGGGACTTGTTCATGCTATGCCTTTTCGTGCACCGAGTGAGGTTATTGACAGCATGGCCCGCCGTTTCAACCATGTGGCGTTCGTCGCGAGTCCGGCGCCCGAGGCGCAGAATGCGCTTCAGGTCCTTCTGGCGCGCTATCCGTCCGTCGACCCGGCCGAGGCGGATGTCATCGTGGCCCTGGGCGGCGACGGCCTGATGCTGCGCTCCCTCCACCGTTTCATGGGCACCGCCAAACCGATCTACGGCATGAACAAGGGCACGGTCGGCTTTCTCATGAACGAGTACCGCGAGGACGATCTGTTCGAGCGGCTCGAGAACTCCCTGCGCAGCGTGGTCCACCCCCTCTTGATGGTGGCGCGGGACGTACACGGACAATCGCATACGGCCCGCGCCATCAACGAGGTATCGATGCTGCGCCAGACCTATCAGGCCGCGAAGCTGCGCGTCAGCATCGACTCGCAGGTGCGCATGCGGGAGCTGAGCGCGGACGGCATCCTGGTCGCGACGCCGGCGGGCTCGACCGCCTACAATCTTTCGGTCAACGGCCCTATTCTTCCGCTCAACGCGCCCCTGCTGGCGCTGACGCCGATCTCGGCCTTTCGGCCCCGGCACTGGCGCGGCGCGCTGCTGCCGGATTACGCGCGGATCGAGATCGAGGTGCTGGAGCCGGAGGAGCGGCAGGTCAGCGCGGTCGCGGACCACACGGAGTTTCGCGACGTGGCGAACGTCAAAGTGGCGATGGACCGCAGCGTGGATCTGGTGCTGCTGCACGATCCCGGCCACGGCCTCGACGAACGCATTTTGCGCGAACAATTCGGCCACTGAATTCGGGGAGGATAGCGATGAACGACGACGCAAGACGGCACCCCCGCGGCGGTTTGTATTTCGAGGATTTCGCCGTCGGCGCGACCATCGCGCACCGGCTGACGCGCACCGTCACGCAGATGGACAACATGCTGTTTTCCAACATGACGCTCAACCCTCAGCCGCTGCATATCGATGCGCATTTCTGCGCCACCGAGACCGAATGGGGAAAGCCCCTCATGAACTCGCTCTTCACCCTCGGCCTGATGATCGGCATCTCGGTCAATGACACGACGGTCGGCACCACCATCGCCAATCTGGGCATGACCGACGTGACGTTTCCCAACCCGCTCTTCGAGGGCGACACGGTGAACGTCACCACCGAGATCGCGTCGAAACGCGAGTCGAAATCGCGGCCCGATGCGGGCATCGTCGACTTCATCCACCGCGCCTACAAGCAGGATGGCACATTGGTGGCGCAATGCCGGCGGCAGGCCTTCATGCGCAGGCGCCCCGCCTCTCATGAAGGGGTTGCGTGATGCGCTCGCTCCTTTTCGTTCCCGGCGACAGCCGGCGCAAGCTCGACAAGGCGCTGGAATCCGGCGCCGACGCGCTGCTCATCGACCTCGAGGATTCGGTGGCGCTGACCGCCAAGGAGGCCGCCCGGCAAGTGAGCGCGGATTTCCTCCGTGAGACTAAGGACACGCCGCATCGCCCGCGCCTCTATGTGCGCCTCAATGGACTGACGACCGGTCTCATCGAGGCCGATCTCGACGCCGTCATGAAGGCCGGCCCCGACGGCGTGGTGCTGCCGAAGACGGTGGGCGGCGTGGACGTTTCGCATCTCGGCGCGAAGCTCGCCGTGCGCGAGGCCGAATACGGCCTGCCCGACGGCGACACCCGCATCCTCGCCATCGCCACCGAGAACGCCGCCGGCGTATTCGCCCTCGGCACGTTCACGGGCGCGAGCCACCGCCTGATGGGCATCGCCTGGGGCGGCGAGGACCTCTCCGCCGATCTCGGCGCCGAGGCGAACCGCCGCGACGACGGCACCTACACCGACCCCTACCGCATCGCCCGCGCCTTCACGCTGCTGGGCGCAGCCTCAGCCTCGGTCGACGCCATCGATTCCGTCTACACCAACTTCCGCGATCACGAAGGTCTTCGCGCCGAATGCCGCGATGCCCGCCGCGACGGATTCGTCGCCAAGATGGCGATCCACCCCGGCCAGATCCCCATCATCAACGAGAGCTTCACCCCTTCGCCCGAGGCGATCGCGCGGGCGCAGGCGGTGGTGGATGCATTTGCGGCGAACCCCGGCGCGGGGGTGGTGGGGGTGGAAGGCGAGATGCTGGACCGGCCGCATTTGGTGCGGGCGGAGCGGGTGTTGCGGCGGGTGGGGCAAGACTGACATGCTCGCAACAGATCCGTTCACAGCGAAGATTATTCTTCGACTTGGCTGAATGTAACCGGTGATCTTTCTATTCGGGGATTGAAGCGCCTTCTCCGTCCAAGTCTATCTGGGCCTCGTCTTTCTCGACGCCTTGCTCGACTAGTCGCTGGGGCGCGGCGACGGCCTAGGAGCCGTCCTTTGACAGTATGATGCTCAACTCCAAGGGCAGCACCAGCACCGGCGACACCAACCAGGGCGGCAACATTGGCGAGGTGGCCAACGTCGAAAGCCAAAGCCTCGCAGCTCAACCACACCGTCCATACGACCGCAGGCAAGAAATTGCCGCAGCCGGCCGCCTAGGTCAGGAAGGAAGAGGATAAGCTCTATAAGAGGCCCGACAGCACGGCCGAACCCCTATGAGAAGAGGTATTTCCAGATACGCTCGGCGACTAGCATGAACGTTACCAAGGCAGCTATTCGAAACATTTTCGCCTCGCCTTCGAGGTCCACGACCTTGACCTGCAATTCCGCGATCATGTCCTGAACATCCTCCGGCAGGTAGCCATAGTCCTCTAATCGCACCATAGGTTGCCCCCTCTAAAGTCCTTCCAGCCCCGGTTTTGGTACGGGCGGCGGCTCTCTGCTAAGCTTCGGTCTGAAACCGGAAGGCTGAGGCGGTCATGCTGGGCTTGTCATTCGAGGACGTAAAGACCATCGGGTCGTTCGGCGGGCTCGTTTCCGCTGCCATCCTTCTCTGGGACCGGTTTTCGAAGAGCCGTCCCGAGGTTCAATTCCATAGGACCTGCCTGATGGGGCGCGGACAACCCTTCATCTCTCTTTCAGTTACAAACAGAGCAAAGGGCCAGATCTTGATAGATGTACAGGTGGCGGGCGGCGGTGAAGGTCTCCAAGGCAGCCACGATCGACGGCTTCACGTCGGTTCCAGGCTTTACTCGCGTTCTCGAACCTGAGACCTCGGAGAACTTTCCGATCACCCTGAGAGGTCCGGCTTGGAATCTGATCTGGGTGTTCTGGCGCAATTCTGCACGCCCCGGCAGGTGGCAGGTGCCCTTCATCCGGCTCGCCCGGCCTTCCGTTCTACGTCGCTTGAGGGATGCCGGTTGACGCGCGGCCTCTCATAGGTCTGAGGGGGCTCTGAGAGCCCTTTTGAAGTGATGCAAGATCAAGTGATAAACTCTGCAAACTCAGCCCGCCCGCTTCATCGGACCCCCCTACCCCCCACTCCCCTCCCCATGCTATTCCCACCGTAGAGCCGCCCCATGCGGCTCCGGGGCGTAGAAACCTCGCACGAAGCGGCCTGCATCGGCCGCAAATCGATGCCTCCTCACCTTACGGTCGGGGAGGTGCTGCCGTATGTCCAGGGCGCAAGCCTAAAGGGCAGCGCGGTCGTCTTCGTGCGACTTTCTAACTCCCCGACCACCAGCGGCGCTGGTGGTCGTTCTCGTTTCGGGGGGGTGCGCGTGGAGCCGTCTTACAGCGTGTGGGC